>NZ_JBJJBV010000246.1:0-9922 GCF_045446735.1 Nocardiopsis protaetiae | reverse complement strand
CTTCTGCTTCTTCCGGTCCGGTGCCTCGGTGTCCCGCCGGGCGGCACGGCCGCGCGGCCTGTCGGCTTTGGTCGCCTTACGGGCCTTTGCGGGCGGCTGCTGGGATTCGCGGGACACTGGGGCAGACTAGCCGCGCCGGGCGAAGCGCGGGAAGGCCGACACGCCCGCGTAGACGGCGGCGTCCTCCAGCAGCTCCTCGATGCGCAGCAGTTGGTTGTACTTGGCGACCCGCTCGCTGCGAGCCGGGGCGCCGGTCTTGATCTGCCCGGCGTTGGTGGCCACCGCGATGTCGGCGATGGTGGTGTCCTCGGTCTCGCCGGAGCGGTGGCTGATCATCGCCGTGTAGCCGCTGCGCTGGGCCAGGGCGACGGCGTCCAGCGCCTCGGTGAGGGTGCCGATCTGGTTGACCTTGACCAGCAGCGAGTTGGCGGTGCCGTTCTCGATGCCGCGGGTCAGCCGCTCGGGGTTGGTGACGAACAGGTCGTCGCCGACCAGCTGGACCTTGTCGCCGACGGCGTCGGTGAGCGCCTTCCAGCCCTCCCAGTCCTCCTCGTCCAGCGGGTCCTCGATGGAGACCAGCGGGTAGGCCTCGACCAGCTCGGCGTAGTAGGCGGACAGCTCCGCGGAGGTGATCGGCTTGCCCTCGAAGGTGTAGACGCCGTCGGAGTACAGCTCCGAGGCGGCCACGTCCAGGGCCAGCGCGACGTCGGTGCCCGGGGTGTACCCGGCCTTCTCGATGGCCTCGACGATGAGGTCCAGGGCGGCGCGGTTGCTGTCCAGGTTGGGGGCGAAGCCGCCCTCGTCGCCGACGGCGGTGACCAGGCCGTGGCTCTTGAGCACGGACTTCAGCGCCTGGTAGACCTCGGCGCCCCAGCGGACCGCCTCGGAGAAGGTGGACGCGCCGATGGGCGCGACCATGAACTCCTGGATGTCGACGTTGCTGTCGGCGTGCGCGCCGCCGTTGAGGATGTTCATCATCGGCACGGGCAGCACGTGCGCGTTGGGGCCGCCGAGGTAGCGGAACAGCGGCAGCTCCGCCTCCAGCGCGGCCGCGTGGGCCACGGCCAGGGAGGCTCCCAGGATGGCGTTGGCGCCCAGCCGGGACTTGTCGGGGGTGCCGTCGAGCTCGATGAGCGCGCGGTCGATGAGCCGCTGGTCGTCGGGCTCGAACCCGTGCAGCTCGTTGGCGATCTCGTCGTTGACGGCCGCGACGGCCTTGGTCACGCCCTTGCCGCCGTAGCGGTCGCCGCCGTCGCGCAGTTCGACCGCCTCGAACTTGCCGGTGGAGGCACCGCTGGGCACGCCGGCGCGCCCGATGATGCCGTTGTCGAGCCCGACCTCGACCTCGACGGTGGGGTTGCCGCGGGAGTCAAGGATCTCTCGCGCCTGAACTGCCTCGATGGACGCCACGGTCAGTCTCCGTCTCTTCGGTGTTTCTGGGAACCACTGTTCCAGGACCCGACACGAGACTAGCGACCCGCCCGGGCCGTGAGCACGGCCACCCTGTGGAATTGGTCTAGTCCATACCGGGCGTTCGCGGTCCCGTCGCCTCCAGAAGGGCCGCGGCGGCGATGGCGACGGCCCGGCCGCGGTGCTCGCGGGCCTGGTCGGCGTCGAGGTAGACGGCGAGGTCCTGGAGGCCGCCCAGGGCGATGATCGCGCCCATCCGGGCGGGCATGTCGGCGTCCTCCCCCACGATCGCGGCGTCCAGCCGGCGCCGCCAGGCCATGACGTCCCCGACCAGTCCGATCCGGCTCAGCGACGCCAGGTCGTTGAGCAGCGCGGTCATCAGGGTGCCGTGGCGCACACAGACGTCGAAGTAGGTGCCCAGGACCTCGTCGGGGGCGCGGTGGGAGGTCCCGTCCAGCCCGGCGAGGAACTCCTCCATGTCCCGCCGGAGGGGTTCGACGAGGGCGCGGAGCAGGTCCTCCTTGGACCGGAAGTGGTAGTAGAGCGCGGCCTTGGTGATGTCCAGGCGTTCGGCGATCTCGCGCAGGCTGGTCTTCTCGTAGCCCTGCCTGCCGAAGAGGTCGAGGGCGACCCCGAGGATCTCCGCCCTGGTGTCACCGTGCGTTCTGGGCACAGACGTCACTCCCGTTCCTGCCGCTGTTCATCCCACGAGTGTAACCCTGACTTTCCGACCGGTAAGTTACTTGACGCCCGGTAAGTAGCTCTCTACGGTGAAGGGGGCGGCACACCTTCCGAGGGACCCTTTGGAGGACCTCCCATGCCCGCCGTGCACGACGTCCTGATCTCCGGCGCCAGTGTCGCCGGACCCGCCCTCGCCCACTGGCTGCACCACCACGGCATCCGCGCCACCGTGGTCGAACGCGCCCCGGCCCCGCGGCCCGGCGGCTACGCCATCGACCTGCGCGGCGTCGCCATCGACGTGGCCGAGCGCATGGGCGCGCTCGACGAGATCCGCCGCAACATCACCGAGATGGACGGGGCCGCCTTCGTCGACGCCCGTGGCCGCCGCTCCGCCGGGTTCTCCTCCGCCGACGCGGTGGACGACGGCCGCTCACTGGAGGTCCTGCGCGGCGACCTGGTGCGCATCCTGCACACGCCCACCACCGCGCACACCGAGTACCTGTACGACGACACCCTCACCGCACTGGAGCAGGACGGCGACCGGGTGCGGGCGACCTTCGGCAGGGCCGCGCCACGCAGCTTCGACCTGGTCGTGGGCGCCGACGGGCTGCACTCCACGACCCGGCGGCTCGCCTTCGGCCCCGAGGAGCGGTACGCCCGGTTCCTGGGCGCCTACATCAGCATCTTCACGGTCCCGAACCACCTGGGGCTGGACCGGGAGGCGCTGCTGTTCAACGTCCCCGGCAAGGGCTCGGGGATGTACCAGACCCCGCGCGCCGAGGGCGCCAAGGCGATCTTCCTGGTCCGCACCGACGGCGCCGCCGGGACCGACCGCCTCCCGCCCGCCGACCAGAAGGCGTACCTGCGCGCGGAGTTCGCCGGGCTGGGCTGGGAGAACGACCGGATCCTGGACGCCATGGACGCGTCGGAGGACTTCTACTTCGACTCGGTCACCCGGATCCACATGGACGCCTGGTCGACCGGCCGGGTGGCCCTGCTGGGCGACGCCGGGTACTGCCCCTCGCCCATGTCCGGGCAGGGCACCAGCCTGGCCCTGGTCGGCGCCTACGTACTCGCCCGGGAGTTGGCCCGGCACGACGGCGCCGCCGCGGCCCTGGCCGCCTATGAGGCGCGGATGCGGCCCTACGTGGACGCCAACCAGGCCATCGCCGACGCCGGGCTGGGCATCCTCGCCCCGCGCACCCGCCGCGGGATCGTCCTGCGCAACACGCTGCTGCGGGCGGGCGGCCCGCTGCTCGCGCTGCTGGGCCGGTTCGACAAGCGCCTGTCACACGCCGCAGAGGCCCTGGACCTGGACGCCCCCGCCCCTGCCGCAGTCCGCCCCTGACCCGGGCCGTCCGCATCCGCGGGCATGCAGGGAGGCCGCCGCCGGGGACACCGGAGGCGGCCTCACCCCGGCGGCCGCCCGCTCAGGCGGGGGCGGCCCACCCGGGCGGAGACGGCCCCGCAGGGCGGCTCGCTCAGGTGGCGGCCCAGTAGGCGCGCCACTCCTGCTCGGACAGTCCACGCGGGTCGCGGCCGTCCGCGCGGGCGGCCGCCTCGGCGGCCCGCACCCGGGCGTCGAACCGGCGGGCCGCCGCGCGCAGGTCGGTCTCGGCGTCGCGGTCGCGGCCGCGCTCGTCGGCCACCGCCGCGAACAGCCCGCCGCCCTCGCCGCCGTCGTCGCCCACCAGGTCCGCGGGGAACCCGTTGCGCACCGCGCGCCCCTGCACCTCGGCGGCGAGCATCACCGCGGGCTGGGCGAAGGGCACCCCGTCCAAGATCGACACCTCCGCCTCCCCCCGGGCCTGCGCCTTGGCGGCCCGCTCGGCGGCCTTGATGGCCTCCCAGTTCGACCACACCTCGTCGGTGCCCGACACCTCCACCCCGCCGAACACGTGCGGGTGGCGGCGGGTCATCTTGTCGATGATCGCGTCGGCCACGTCGTCCACCGTGAACCGCTCCGGGTCGCCCGCGGGCCGCTCGGCGGCGATGGCCGCGTGGAACACCACCTGGAGCAGCACGTCGCCCAGCTCCTCGCGCAGCAGCCCGAGGTCGCCCTCCTCGATGGTCTCCAGCGTCTCGTACGCCTCCTGGATGAGGTACTTGGCCAGCGACTCGTGGGTCTGGCCGCGGTCCCAGGGGCACTCGCGGCGCAGCGTGTCCATCACCTCCACCAGGCGCAGCAGGCGGTGCCCGGCGGGCTGGGGTTCGGTCATGTCGGGTCCTCGTCCGTGTCGAGAGGGGAAGAAGAAGGGGTCAGCGGTCCTCGGGCAGCCAGCCGCCCGCGCGCAGCGCGGCCAGCACCACCGCCACCGAGTCGGCCGGGTCCGCGTCCACGGTGTCCACCACCAGGTCCGCGTCGTCGGGCTCCTCGTAGGGGTCGGAGATGCCGGTGAACGCGGGGATCTCCCCCGCCCGCGCCTTGGCGTACAGGCCCTTGCGGTCGCGGGCCTCGCACACCTGGAGCGGCGTCGCCACGTGCACCAGGAAGAAGTCGCCGCCCGCCTCCTGCGCCATCGCGCGCACCTCGGCGCGCCCCCGGGCGTAGGGGGCGATCGGCGCGCACACCGCCACCCCGCCGTGGCGGCCGATCTCCGCCGCCACGTAACCGATCCGGCGGATGTTCATCTCCCGGTCCTCGGTGGAGAACGTCAGCCCGTGCGAGAGCATGCGCCGCACCACGTCGCCGTCGAGCAGCGTCACCGAGCGGCCCGCCCGGCGGATCCCGTCGCACACACCCCGCGCGATGGTCGACTTGCCCGACCCCGACAGACCGGTGAAGAACACGGTCAGCCCGCGCCGGGTGCGCGCCGGCCGCAGCCGCGCCAGCTCCGCCCCCACCCGCGCCGGGGTGAACCACACCGGCAGCTCGCGGCCGTGCGCCAGCTCCGCCTCCACCTCGGCGTCGGACGGCTCCCGGCGGGCCCGCGCCGGGTCCACCCGGGTCAGCGGCTCCCACAGCCCCTCGTCCTCGACATAGCGCCACGGCTCGGGGTCCAGCACCGTGACCGGTGGGCGCCGGGCCATGACCCGGTCCACGTCCGGCCCCTCCCGGCCCGCCTCCACGATCAGGTGGGTGGCGCCGTACGCGGCGGCCACGTGCGCCGCCAGCAGCGCGTCCCGGTCCTCCCACGGGCCGCCGAACGGCCCGCTCCCCCGGGCGGCCGCGCGCGGCAGCGTGCACACCGCGAACGATGTGCGCGGGGGCAGCAGCGGCCGGGCCGCCAGCACCGCCGCCGTCATGCCCTCGTCCTCCAGGCCGGTGTCGATCAGGACCAGCACCTCGGCGCGTTCGGCCTCCACGCCCGGGGCCCGCCCCAGCGCCTCCGCCTGGGCGCGGATCTGGTGCAGGGCCCGGTGGTGCAGCGGCCGGTCGGTGACCACCGCCAGCAGCGGCGCCCCGGCCCCGTCCTCCAGGTCGCGGCGGGCGCGCACCTCCGCCGGGGTGGGCCGCAGCTCGCGCAGCACCCCGTAGGTGGGCGGCCGCAGCAGCGACACCTCGCCCGCCAGGCGGTGCCCCCCGGCCCCGTCCTTCCAGAGCTCGGCCACGGCCAGCTCCGCCAGCGGGGCGCCCTCCGGGTCGGTGAGGACCACCGTGCCGGAATCGACGGCGAAGTCCGCCGGGACGGGGAGGATGACCGGAACCGGCCACGCGCGCCCATCGGGCAGTGCGCCCGCGCGCTCCACCGACTCCGCCTGTTCGCGTGTCATGAATCCCGCCAGCGGGTACGCCCCGCTCAGGATCAGCTCCAGATGTGCGAGCGCGTCCGGGCCCGGGGCGAAGACCGGGGCGTCCGGCCGCCCGGAGGCCCCGTCCGACGTGCTCCCACGCCTGTCGACACTCACCACGCGACTTCCTCTCCCACGGCCCCACCGGTGTTCACCGAAATCGCCACTAGCGTATGCCGGACGGGGTGCGGGCCGCCGCGCCGCACCGTGCCGACGGCACCCGATCCACTGTGTCCGCGGCACCTGATCTACTACGAGGAACGGAATACGCGCAGGTCACGAAAGGTTCCCATGAAGGCACCGCCCGCCGTGCCCCCACGCCCGGACCGGGACACCGCGACGGCGCCCGTCCACACCCGGCCCGCGCGCGGGCCGCGGACTCGATAGTCTGAACAGACCCGGGCGGCGCCTACAGCCGTGCCGCCGCCCCTCACCGTGCAGGCCGCGACCTTCCGCCTGAACCGGAACTTCTTCTTCTTTCTTTGGTGCTATGAGCCTCATTGGACTTCTCGCCGACGTCTCCCGGGACCCGGCGCTGCACAGCGCGATCGAGACCGCCCGCGGCGGTCGCGATCCCCACCTCGACCTCGTCGCCCCCGCGGCGCTGCGACCCTTCATGGTCGGCGCCCTGGCCGCCGACGCGCCCCTGGGCGCCGGCCGCCCCGTCCTGGCCGTCACCGCCACCGAGCGGGAGGCCTCGGACCTGGCCGACGCGCTGCGTTCGCTGCTGCCCGAGAACTCCGTCGCGCTGTTCCCCGCCTGGGAGACGCTGCCGCACGAGCGGCTGTCCCCGCGTTCGGACACCGTCGGCCAGCGGCTGGCCGTGCTGCGCAGACTCGCCCACCCCGACCCCGCCGACCCGCTGACGGCACCGCTGAGAGTCGTCGTCGCGCCGGTGCGCAGCGTGCTCCAGCCGCTCGTGGCCGGACTGGGCGACCTCGAACCCGTCCGGGTCCGCCCCGGCGACGAGGCGTCCCTGGAGGACGTGGTCCAGGCCCTGGCCGACACCGGGTACTCCCGGGTCGACCTGGTGGAGAAGCGCGGCGACATGGCCGTGCGCGGCGGCATCCTCGACGTGTTCCCGCCCACCGAGGAGCACCCGCTGCGCCTGGAGTTCTGGGGCGACAGCGTCGAGGACATCCGCTACTTCCAGGTCGCCGACCAGCGGTCCATCACCCCCGGCGAGGGCGGCGACCACGGCGACGCCGCCTCCGGGCTGTTCGCCCCGCCCTGCCGGGAGCTGCTGCTCACCGACACCGTCCGCGAGCGCGCCCGCGCCCTGGCCGTCGAGCACCCGTCGCTGGCGGAGGTCCTCACCAAGCTCGCCGACGGCGTCGCCGTCGAGGGCATGGAGGCGTTCGCCCCCGTGCTCGCCGAGCGCATGGAACCGATGCTGGAGCTGCTGCCCGAGGGCGCCATGGTGGTGGGCTGCGACCCCGAGCGCATCCGCACCCGCGCCATCGAGCTGGAGGCCACCAGCGCCGAGTTCCTGGAGGCGTCCTGGATCAACGCCGCCTCCGGCGGCGAGTCGCCCATCGACCTGGGCGCCTCCGCGTACATGTCCATCGCCGACCTGCGCTCCATCGCCTCCCGGCTGGGCACGCCCTGGTGGGGGCTGACCCCGTTCAGCGCAGGCGAGGCCGACACCCGCGAGGAGGACGACGCCGTGGTGGTGGGCGCGGTGCCCGCCGACTCCTACCGCGGCGACACCGAGCGCGCCCTGGCCGACATCAAGGGCTGGCTGCACGACAACTGGAGCGTCGTGCTGGTCACCCAGGGGCACGGCCCCGCCGAGCGGTTCGTGGCGATGCTGCGCGACGCCGGGCTCGGCGCCAACCTGGTCCAGGACCTCACCGAACCGCCCGCCCCGGCCGTGGCCACCGTGACGACCGGGCTGGTCGACCACGGGTTCCTGCTGCGCACGGTGCACACCGTCGTGCTCACCGAGACCGACCTGGCCGGGCAGAAGTCCTCCACCCGCGACATGCGGCGCATGCCCAGCCGCCGCAAGGGCACCATCGACCCGCTCCAGCTCAAGCCCGGCGACCACGTCGTGCACGAGCAGCACGGGGTGGGCCGGTACCTGGAGATGGTCAGCCGCCAGATCCAGGGCGCCACCCGCGAATACCTGCTCATCGAGTACGCGCCGTCCAAGCGCGGCCAGCCCGGCGACCGGCTGTTCGTGCCCACCGACCAGCTCAGCGAGGTCACCCGCTACGTCGGCGGCGAGGCGCCCGCCCTGTCCAAGATGGGCGGCGCCGAGTGGAGCAAGGCCAAGAGCCGCGCCCGCAAGGTGGTGCGGGAGATCGCGGGCGACCTGATCCGCCTGTACTCGGCGCGCCAGGCCTCGCCCGGGCACGCGTTCGGGGCGGACACGCCCTGGCAGCGGGAGCTGGAGGACGCGTTCCCGTACGTGGAGACGCCCGACCAGCTGGCCGCCATCGAGGAGGTCAAGAAGGACATGGGGCGGTCCGTGCCCATGGACCGGCTGATCTGCGGCGACGTCGGCTACGGCAAGACCGAGGTGGCGGTGCGGGCCGCGTTCAAGGCGG
This sequence comes from Nocardiopsis protaetiae, assembly GCF_045446735.1. NCBI lineage: Bacteria > Bacillati > Actinomycetota > Actinomycetes > Streptosporangiales > Nocardiopsidaceae > Nocardiopsis > Nocardiopsis protaetiae. The sequence goes on along the minus strand of NZ_JBJJBV010000246.1, from coordinate 1,547 downwards.
TGCAGGACGGCAAGCAGGTGGCTCTGCTGGTGCCCACGACGCTACTGGTGCAGCAGCACCTGTCGACGTTCACCGAGCGGTACGCGTCCTTCCCCGTCACGGTCAAGCCGATGTCGCGGTTCCAGACCGACGCCGAGGTGGAGCTGACCCGGGAGGGGCTGCGCAACGGCGAGGTCGACGTGGTGATCGGCACCCACCGGCTGCTGTCGGCCGAGACCCGGTTCAAGGACCTGGGCCTGGTCATCATCGACGAGGAGCAGAGGTTCGGCGTCGAGCACAAGGAGGCCCTCAAGCGGCTGCGCACCCAGGTGGACGTGCTCGCCATGTCGGCGACGCCGATCCCGCGCACCCTGGAGATGGGCCTGACCGGCATCCGGGAGATGACCACCATCCTCACCCCGCCGGAGGAGCGCCACCCGGTGCTGACCTTCGTCGGGCCCTACGAGGACAAGCAGATCACCGCGGCGATCCGCCGGGAGCTGATGCGCGAGGGACAGGTGTTCTTCGTGCACAACCGGGTCGCGTCCATCGACCGGGTCGCCGCCGACATCAAGCGGCTGGTGCCCGAGGCGCGGGTCGCCTACGCCCACGGCCAGATGAACGAGCAGCAGCTCGAAAAGGTCATGGTGGACTTCTGGGAGAAGAACTTCGACGTGCTGGTCTCCACGACCATCGTCGAGTCCGGCCTGGACGTCCCCAACGCCAACACGCTGATCGTCGACCGCGCCGACACCTACGGCCTGTCCCAGCTGCACCAGCTGCGCGGCCGGGTGGGCCGCGGCCGCGAACGCGCGTACGCGTACTTCCTGTACCCGCCGGAGAAGCCGCTCACCGAGACCGCCTACGAGCGGCTGGCCACCGTCGCCCAGCACACCGAGACCGGCGCGGGCATGTACGTGGCGATGAAGGACCTGGAGATCCGCGGCGCGGGCAACATCCTGGGCGCCGAGCAGTCGGGCACCATCGCCGGGGTCGGGTTCGACCTGTACGTGCGCATGGTCGGCGAGGCCGTCGCCGAGCTCAAGGGCGACCAGGGCGCCGCCGAGGAGACCGAGACCCGCGTCGAGCTGCCGGTCAACGCCCACATCCCGCACGACTACGTGCCGGGCGAGCGGCTGCGGCTCCAGGCCTACAAGCGGATCGCGGGCATCACCGGCGAGGCGGACGTGCTCGCCGCCTACGAGGAGCTCACCGACCGGTACGGCACCCCGCCCCAGCCGGTGGACAACCTCATGGCGGTGGCCCGGTTCCGGGTCCTGGCCCGCTCCGCGGGGCTCCAGGACGTGGTGCTCCAGGGCAACCAGATCCGGTTCACCCCGGTGGAGCTGCGCGAGTCCCAGGAGCTGCGGCTGCGCCGGATGTACCCCAAGTCGCTGCTCAAGGAGGCCACCCGCACCCTCCTGGTGCCGGTGCCCAAGGCGGGCGGCATGGGCGGCAAGCCGCTGCGCGACCTGGAGCTGCTGGCCTGGTGCACGGAGCTGGTCACCGCCATCTTCGAACCGGACAAGCGCAAGCCCCCGGTCGTCACCGACTGACCCGGGAACGCC
>NZ_JBJJBV010000245.1:0-9924 GCF_045446735.1 Nocardiopsis protaetiae | reverse complement strand
CAGCAGGTGGGCCGCGGCGGGGGTGTCGGCGACCCGGTGGGCGGCCACCGACGGCTCCTCCACGTCCCCGACCCGCACCCCGGCGTCGGCCCCGGACAGGTGCAGGAAGACGGGTTCCTCGCCGTCGCCGCCGCCCATGTACAGCACCGCGGTGGCCTCGACCTGCCCGCGCAGCACCTCCAGGGCCTCGGCCTTGCCGTGCGCGGAGGGGTCCGCGGCCAGGTCGGTGTCGAACTCGGTGCCGTGCGCCCCCACCAGGCGCACCTCACCGGGCAGCCGCGACAGCGCGGCCAGATCCCGCAACGGGCGGGCCGAGATGACCGCGCACACCGTCCCGGGAAGCTCCGCCAGCTCACGCAGCGCGCGCACCGCTTCGGGCAGGGGGCGTCGGTCGGGGTGGCCGTCGGCGTCCAGGGGGGCCAGGGCGCCGTCGTAGTCGCAGGCCACCAGCAGCCGGGAGGTGCGGGCCAACGCCGACACACGCCGGCGCACGTCGGCGGGGAGTGTTTCCGGGCCAAGGAGGCCCGGCTCCCCGTGGAACGCTTCGACACCCTGCATGAGGGCCACCTCTGCCACCTCCGTCTGCCTGTGGGAACCCGGTCGGGACCGACCGGCGAAGCAAACGTAGATCAGGAGGAAGCGGACAGGGCAGTGGCTTCACGTGACCTTATGGACCGGCTAAGGAAGTCTTAAGGTGCAAAGCATCTGCACGTGCACCGGACCCGGAAGCCGCCTGGTCAGGGGGTGGCGAGCACCCGCTCGACGACGTCCGGCCCGCCGCGGAGGACGGCCTCGCGCAGGAGGACGGAACGCACCCACTGGGGGCCCGCGAAGCGTTCGGGGCACCGGTCGAACCACCCCTGGGCCGCCTCCGGGTCGCGCACGGCCTCCAGCAGCTCGGCGAGCGCGGCCGGGTTGCCCCGCTGCCCCGGGGCGAGCGCCGCGCAGGCCCGGATCGCCGGGTCGGCGTGGGTGAGGAACTCGGTGGTGTCCACGCCGGTCTCCCCCAGCACCAGGACGATGACCGCGCCCTCGTCCCTGGTCTCGGCCATGTCGGCCGCCCCCGACAGGTCCGGGGCCGGCCCGCCCAGGCGGGCGACGGCCCCCGCCGCCTCCACCGCGTGGATACGGGTGAGCCGGTCGGGGTGGGTGAGGTGGGGGTGGACCGCCGCGTGCAGCTCCGGGGCGGCGTCGCGCAGGGCCACCCCCGCCTCGTGGTACATGAGGGACTCGAAGGCCTCGTCCTCCCAGATGTCGATGGCCTCGTCCTCGTCGTCGGAGGCCAGGGCCGCGTAGACCCGGTCGCGTTCGGCCTCGTCCGGTACCGGGGGCGCGGGCTCGTACAGGTGGCCGGCGATCCCCTCGGCGGCGTCGCGCAGGAAGCCGAGCAGGCGCGCCCGCAGGGGCGTCCCGTCGACCGGTGCGTCCAGCCGCGGGTCGGCCAGGATCCGGGCGACGAACCGGGCGGCCGGAACGGTCGCCGAGTAGACGGTGCCCTGGTGGACCAGCGCGGAGTAGAGGTGCTCCAGGGCCCGGGCGTGGTCGGTGCGGTCGTCGGAGAGCAGGAGGGACAAGTGCTCGGGCACGTCGGTGCCCAGCCCGTAGGCGTGGAAGGTCTTCTTCCAGTCAGTGGCGGCGAGAACGTCGTTTCCTGTGCTCATGTCTGGATCGTGACAGCGCCCACCGACGTTTCCGGGCCGCGGTCCCCCGCGGAGGGCACCGCCCCTCCCGGGGAACGGCTACTTCCGGGCCCCCTCGGACCCGGGGAACAGCTCCAGGAACCGGTCCCACTCGATCCGCGGCCGGGCGGTCCCCTTCTTCTCCAGGTGGCGGGCGGTGGCCCGGCGGGCGTCGCGCAGTACCCGGAACGCGCCGGAGAGGCGGCCGGTCCCCGTCGGTTCGAGAACCTTGTCCGGTACCAGGAGCCACCGGTCCCCCTCGGCGCGCAGCTCGCCGCGGACGGCGGCGTTGTGCATGTCCTTGAGCACGTCGTCGTGGCGGTGCACCAGGAGCGCGGCCCGGCCCGGGACCACGCCGTCGGGGACGTCGGCGGCGTCGATGGCGAACCCGTCCGCGGTGGCCCTGGGAAGCACGCGGGCCAGCAGCGGGTTCCCGTCGGTGTCGGGGGCGCCCAGGACCGCGCTGGGGAACGCCTCCAGCAGGGCGGCGCCCATCGGTCCCGGAACCGGTCCGGGCTCGCGGGGGCCCGCGGCGTCGAGCCGTTCGGCGAGCGGCGGCCGGGCCTCGGCCCGGTCGGGCGTCACGGTGATGAACAGCCGCATGTAGTACCAGTCCATGAGCCACCGGCCGGGCGGCCGGACGAACCCGAGGCTGTGCGGCTGGCGGGCGAAGAGCTTGCGCCAGTACTCGGCGGCCTCGTCCGGGGCGGTGTGGATCTCCTCCGGGCAGGTGGCGGTGCCCGCGACGAAGACCTGCGGGGGGGCGTCCAGGCCGCTGCCGGTGGGGTCGGAGAAGAGCAGGCCCACACGGCCGTCGCGGCGGACGTTGCGGGCCTTCTGCCCGTAGGCGAGGGAGGTGGTGATGAGCAGGCGTCCGTCGGCCGGGTCCCGCCAGACGGCGGTGGGCCAGGCCAGCGGGGTGCCGTCGGCGGCGAGCGTGGCGAACTCACAGGTCAGATAGGAGTCGACGACGTCCGCGATCTCGGGGGTGAGGACGGTCAGGGGGGGACATGGCGAGTGATCGGTCCGTTCTTCGTGCGTCCGGGGAGGGCGGGCGCCCTCCTCCTGTGTGTACGCGGAGCGGGCCGCCGCGGATCACCCGCGACGGCGGGAACCGTCGGCGGGACCGGGCTCCGTCGGGCGGGCCGCGGAGAGACTATCGGGCGCGCCGGGAACGGCGGACCACGGGAACGGTGGGCCACGGGAACGGCCGGGGCCGCCGGCCGCGGTGCGGTCGGCGGCCCCGGAGAGGCACGCGCCACCACAGGACGGCACCCGGGAGGGTGCCGACGGTGGCACGGCGTCAGCGGCGTTGCGGGACTACAGGGCGACGCCCAGCAGGGTGTCGACGGTGGCGCGGGCCAGTGCCGGGGCGGCGGTGTCGGTGCCGCCCTCGGTGAGCGCGGTCCGCGCCCAGTCGTCCACGGCCTTCAGCGCGGCCGGGGAGTCCAGGTCCCGCGCGAGTGCGGCGCGCACCGCCGCCAGCAGCGGGGCGGCGTCGGGGGCCGCGCCCAGGGCGAACGCGGCGCGCCAGCGCTCGGCGCGGGCCAGGGCCGCGGGCAGGTGGGGGTCGGTCCACTCCCAGGCGTCCCGGTAGTGGTGGGTGAGCATGGCCAGGCGGATCACCGCCGGTTCCACTCCCTGTTCGCGCAGCTTGGACACGAACACCAGGTTGCCCAGCGACTTGGACATCTTCTCGCCGTCCAGGCCGACCATGCCCACGTGCAGGTGGGCGTGGGCGTTGGGGCCGCCGGTGATACAGCGGGTCTCGGCGGCGCCCATCTCGTGGTGGGGGAAGATCAGGTCGTTGCCGCCGCCGTTGAGGTCGAAGTTCGGGCCGAGCCGGTCCAGGGCGATGGCGCTGCACTCGATGTGCCAGCCGGGGCGGCCCCGCCCCAGCGGGCTCTCCCAGGCGGGCTCGCCCGGCCGCTCGGCGCGCCACAGCAGCCAGTCGAGCGGGTCCTTCTTTCCGGGGCGGTCCGGGTCGCCGCCGCGCTGCCCGAACAGGTCGAGCATCACGGCCCGGTCCAGGTGGCCGATCTCGCCGAAGTGGTCGGCCTCGGAGACGGAGAAGTACAGGTCGCCGTCGAGGTCGTAGGCGGCGCCGGTGTCGCGGATGCGGGCGGCCAGGTCGCTGATGAGGTCGACCGACTCGACCACGCCGACGTAGGAGGTCGGGGGGATGATGCGCAGGGCGGCCATGTCGTCGCGGAAGACGTCGATCTCGCGGTGGGCGAGGTCGCGCCAGTCGACGCCGATGGCCTCGGCCCGCTCCAGCAGCGGGTCGTCGATGTCGGTGGTGTTCTGCACGTAGTTCACGTCGTGTCCGGCGTCGCGCCACACCCGGTTGACCAGGTCGAAGGTCAGGTAGGTGAACGCGTGGCCCAGGTGTGCCGCGTCGTAGGGGGTGATGCCGCAGGCGTACATTCCGGCCCGGGGGCCGGGCGCGGTCTCCCGTATCCGGCCGGTGGCCGTGTCGTGGAGGCTCAAGGGACCGCCGGTACCCGGCAGGGGGACGATGTCAGGCGCAGACCAAGAACGCATACCGGGAAGACTATCCGGACACCGCGTCGGCAAACGCCCAGGGAGGGGCGGAACACGGCGTGCCTTCGGGGACCGTGTGCCGTGTGCTCCGTCACGGCCCGGGGGGCGGGGCGGGGGCGCCGACCACAGGCGGGACACCCGGTCCCACGGGTCGGGCCGCCGGGAAAGGAGGGGGTCCGGCGGGGCCCGGTGTCGTGCGGTGCGCCCGAGGTTCCGGACACGGCGCCCCGGCCCGCGCCCCGGTGGACGGCGGCACGGGAGCGGATATGTGAAGGCGGGAGAGGCGCGGGGGTCGGCGGACACGGTCGGCCGGTGGTGCGGGGCGCCGCCGCGACCGCGCGGTCGCGACAACGGTGGTCGGCGGTAGCGGGGGCCTCGCTCAGCGGGGTGCGGCGAGGTCGTCGCGGTGCCGGGCCGCGATGTGGAGCGCCGCCAGTACGGCCGCCGCCCCGCAGATCGCCGCCAGGACCTCGTTGCCCAGTCTCCAGTGCATCAGTGCGCCGCAGACGGAGACCACGTAGAGGAGCCAGTAGGCCCCGGTCTCCATGAGAACACCGTTGCGTCCCTCCATCCCGATTCCCCCTGCCGTGCGCACGTCGTCGCATGGTGCGCGAGTGACGGTGTGGACACCGTCTCTCACAGAGACGCCCCGGTCACGTAGGGGGTTGTCACGAATTGGCAACCGGGAACGTGACAGTCGTCATCGGTACGGAGTACCCGCAGGTAGACGTACGCCCGGTCTGTCCTTTTCCGTGACCAGAGTGACAGATGAAGGGAGGCTCACCGCATCCGGCCGAGACGGCCCCGACGCCCCCTCCGGGGTCGGGACTGTCCGAAACCCGGGCCGGGAACACGGTGTGCCGGGACGGTACCCGCTCGGAATGCGCCTGTTCCGAGCGGGCGGCGCGCCCGGGTCAGGGCCGGGCCGCGGCCTCCAGCTCCAGGAGGTCCAGGTCGTCGGCGGTCCGCGCCGCCGCCGGGTCGTCCGGGGCGGCGAACTCGGCCAGGTCGGCCAGCTCCGCGCGCAGTCTGCGGCGGACCGAGCGCAGGTCGGAGGGGTCGGTCAGGGGCCTGGCGGCCAGCGGGCCGGTCCCCGCGACCACGCCCTCGGAGGTGCGCACCGCCCATTCCCAGCCGTTGGCCCCGGCCGTCCGCCGGGCGTGGTCGAGGACTCCGACGGGGGCGGGAGCCGGGTCGTCGAGGCGGACCCAGCGGCCGACCAGGGCGGCCGGGTCGACGGGGCGCTGGTAGGGCTGGTCGGGGGCGGGGATGGCGCTCATCGGCGGTCCTTCCGTTGGGGGACGGCTGACTCGGGCGTGCGTTGCACTCCTCGTGCGGGTTGACGCAGCGTCCGGGTTTTCGGTTCACCCTCAACACGTTCACGCGGATCGCCTATGACGCGGTTTCGGAATTCTTTCGGAGGTTTTTTGTGGCGACCGCCCGGACGGCTCACTTACCGGCTGCCCAGGAGCGCCCCTCCCAAACCCCACGTCAGAGTTGGGTAGGCTAACCTAACTCTTGCCCGGGCGCCCTCAGCAGACACCCGGCCCCACCCCTGAGCCGGGAAAAGAGAGAACACCCCCATGAAGATCCACAACCCCGAGCGCCGCGCCATGGTCCGCGCCCACGTCGTCCGCACCGAGCGGACCACCCCGAACTTCGTCACCGTGACCCTGGGCGGCCCCGGGCTCGCGGACTTCGAGTTCCTGGGCCTGGACCAGTGCGCCCGCCTGTTCCTGCCGCGCGAGGGCCAGGAGCGGCTGCGCCTGCCCCAGGCCGCGGGCAACGGCTGGATCGCCAAGTACTACCTGATGCCCTCCGCCGAGCGGCCGCTGTTCCGCAACTACACGCCCCGCCGGTTCGACGCCGAGCGCCTGGAGCTGGACATCGAGTTCGCGGTGCACGGATCCGAGGCCCCCGCCTCCGGCTGGGCGCTGAACGCGAAGGAGGGCGACGAGGTGGGATTGTTCGCCGAGGGGTACTACTACCTGCCGCCGCGGGACGCCGACTGGCAGCTGCTGGTGGGCGACGAGAGCGCGGTGCCCGCTCTGCTGTCGATCCTCGAACAGGCCCCGCGGGATCTGCGCGCGGAGGTGTTCCTGGAGGTCCCCGAGTCCTCCGACGTCCGCGAGGTCGAGGTGCCCGAGGGCGTGAACCTGCACTGGCTGGCGCGCGACGGCGGCGGCGGGGTGCCCGGCGCGCTGGCGCTGCGGACGGTGCTGGCGGCGGAGCTCCCCGAGGGGACGCCGTACTGCTTCCTGGCCGGGGAGCGGGCGCTGCCGACGGGGCTGCGCCGGGAGCTGGTGCGCGGGCGCGGGGTGCCCAAGTCGCACGTCTCGTTCATCGGTTACTGGCGCCACGGGGCGGCCGCCTACAAGTGACGGAACCGGGACCCGGCAGCGCGGAGCGCCCACAGGCGATGCGCGCGGGGCCGCGTTGTCCACAGGCGGACCCGGATCACCGGCGAAGGGCGGGGCGGCGGGGGACAATGGATTCGGGGGCGTCACACGGCCGCACCGCCGGCACACGACCCGCCCGCTCCCACGTTAGGCCTCCCCCGCCGCGGCCGCCACCCCTCCGCCCGACCTGTGGACAACCCCCTCCCCGGGGCGGGCGGCACCACACCTCCGGGGAACCGGGGCCCGAAAGAGACCGGACTCCACCCCTTGTTTCGGATCACTTACCGACCATAAAGTCACGTACCGATTCAGCGGGTCACCCAGCGACCGCATCCGGTCGCCGCGGCCGTGTCCGCCGCCCCGGCGGCACGACCGCTCCGTCCGTTCCCCCGCCCCTCGGGCGGGACGACCCCCGGAGTACCCATGCGCACCAAACGCAGAATCCGTACCCCCCTGTCCATCGCGGCGGCCGTCGCCGCCCTGCCCGTCCTCGCCTACGGCGCCGTCACGGCGGTCTCCGCTCCCGCCGCGACCACCGGGGCCGAGCTGTCCGCCACGGAGGCCGAACCGGCCGCCGCCGAGGCCGAACAGGCCGCACTGATCTGGTCCGACGAGTTCGACGGGCCTTCTGGGAGCGCTCCCGACCCGGCCAACTGGAACCACGAGACCGGCGACCACGGCTGGGGCAACAACGAGCTCCAGAACTACACCACCAGCCGGGACAACTCCGCCCTGGACGGCGACGGCAACCTCGTCATCACCGCGCGCCAGGAGTCCGACGGCTCCTACACCTCCGCGCGCATCACCACGCAGAACAAGGTCCAGCCGCAGTACGGCCGGGTCGAGGCGCGCATCCAGATCCCGCGCGGCCAGGGCATCTGGCCCGCGTTCTGGATGCTCGGGGGCAACTTCCCCGGCACGCCCTGGCCCGACTCGGGCGAGATCGACATCATGGAGAACGTCGGCTACGAGCCGCACCTGGTGCACGGCACCGTCCACGGCCCCGGCTACTTCGGCGGCGGCGGGATCACCGGTTCCTACATGCACCCGCAGGGGTGGTCGTTCGCCGACGACTTCCACACCTTCGCCGTGGACTGGGCGCCGGGGTCGATCACCTGGTCGGTCAACGGCGAGGCGTTCCACTCGGTGACGCCCGCCGACACCGGCGGCAACCCGTGGGTGTTCGACCAGTCGTTCTTCATGATCCTCAACGTCGCCGTCGGCGGCGACTGGCCCGGCTACCCCGACGGGACCACGCAGTTCCCGCAGGAGATGCGCGTGGACTACGTGCGCGTCTACTCGCTGGACGGCCAGGGGTCGGTGTAGGACCGGCCCCGGCCCGGGGCGGGGTTCCGGTGCCCCGGGCCGCCCTTCGCTGAACACCGCAACACACCGAACGCCGAACCCCGCTGAATCAGCCCGCCCGCCGCTCCCCGGACCGGCGGGCGGGTCGCGTTCCGGGGCCGGGGCCGCCACCTGGGCGGATTCGGCCCCGCGGAGCGGTCGACCGAAACGGGAAAGGGTCGGCGCGGGCGGGATGGAAAGACGAACCGAAAGAGATCGGGTTTCACCTCTTGTTTCGGACCCCTTACTAAACGTAAAGTCACTTTACGATTCAGTGGGTCATCAAGCGACCGCGTTCGGTCGCCACGGCCGTGCCCGCTTTTCCCGGCGGCACGACCGCTCCGTCCGCTCCCCGCCCCCGGGCGGGACCATCCCCCGGAGTACGCCCATGCGCACCACACGATTCCGCACCCCCCTCGCCGTGGCGGCCGCCGTCGCCGCCCTGGCGCTCCTGGTCCCCGGCACCTCCGCCGCGGCCCCCGCCCCCGCGCCCGCCCAGGCCGACCCCGTCACCACGCAGGCCCTGATCTGGTCGGACGAGTTCGACGGGCCTTCTGGGAGCGCTCCCTCGACCGCGAACTGGAACCACGAGACCGGTGACCACGGCTGGGGCAACAACGAGCTCCAGAACTACACGAACAGCCGCGCCAACTCCGCCCTGGACGGCAACGGCAACCTCGTCATCACCGCGCGCCGCGAGGCGAACGGGACCTACACCTCGGCCCGGATGACGACCCAGAACAAGGTCCGCCCCCACTACGGGCGGGTCGAGGCGCGCATCCAGATCCCGCGCGGCCAGGGCATCTGGCCCGCGTTCTGGATGCTCGGGGGCAACTTCCCCGGCACCCCGTGGCCGAACTCCGGTGAGATCGACATCATGGAGAACATCGGCCGCGAACCCCACCTGGTGCACGGCACCGTCCACGGCCCCGGCTACTTCGGCGGCGGCGGGATCACCGGTTCCTACATGCACCCGCAGGGGTGGTCGTTCGCCGACGACTTCCACGTGTTCGCCGTGGACTGGGCGCCGGGGTCGATCACCTGGTCGGTCAACGGCAACCCGTACCACACCGTCACCCGCTCCAGCGTCGGCGGCAACCCGTGGGTGTTCGACCAGCCGTTCTTCATGATCCTCAACGTCGCCGTCGGCGGCGACTGGCCCGGCTACCCCGACGGCAGCACCCAGTTCCCGCAGCAGATGCGCGTGGACTACGTGCGCGTCTACTCGCTGGACGGCGGGGGCGGCGGCACCGGCACCATCACCGCCTCCAACGGGATCTGCCTGGACGTGGCCGGCGCGGCGAACGCCGACGGCACCCCGATCCAGCTCGCGCACTGCAACGGCAACCAGGCCCAGCAGTGGACGGTGGGCGGCGACGGCACCATCCGCGCCTACGGCCGCTGCCTGGACGTGGCCGGCGGCGGCACCGCCGCGGGCACCCCGGTCCAGCTGTGGACCTGCAACGGGACCGGCGCCCAGCAGTGGACGCACACCGGCGACCAGGGGCTGCGCAACCCGCAGTCGGGCCGCTGCCTGCAACCGGTCGGCCGGGTGCAGAACGACGGGACCCGCACCGAGATCGCGAACTGCGACGGCAGCGCCGTCCAGCGCTGGAACTTGCCCTGACGCCTCCGACGTCCTGACCCGCGCCCCGGCCCGCCTCGGGGCGCACCCCGCGCCACCCCGCTGAATCGGCTCGGCCCGCCGGTCTTCCCCACCGGCGGGCCGGGCCTTTTCCATGGGCCCGAGCCCCCGGCCGCCGTTATCGACCGCCGTTATCGGCCGCCGCTCTCGGTGACCGCCTCGAACGGGACCGCCACGGTCGCCCCGCGATCCCGGGTGCCATTGCACATTGCACGGCAGCGACCGCCGTCGCGTCCCGGACGGGGCGGCGAGTCGGACATCACACCCCGAACAGGGCGGTTACCGGGAAGTAGACCCCCCTCTGTGCCGGTTG
>NZ_JBJJBV010000244.1:0-9975 GCF_045446735.1 Nocardiopsis protaetiae | reverse complement strand
CGTGTCCTCTTCGCCGTCCCCGTCCTGCGCCGTCCGCCGGCGCAGCTCCTCCTGTTCGAGCGTGGTGATCCTGCGCTCCAGGGCCTCTCGCTCCGCCTCCCAGTTCGCGACCCGGACCGCCTCCGGCCCGGTGACCGCGCGGAAACCGTCCTCCTGGAGTTCCCCGGTCTGGAGCCGGGGGCGGTCGAGGATGGTGTCGGTCCTCCCGGCCTCCCGGTCGGTGGCCTCGGCGCGGTCCCGCAGGTCGGTCGCCGAACCGCGGGTCTTGTCGATGGCCTTGGTGATTCCCTCGACGGCCTTGTCCCCCCGGGGGTCGGCATCGCCCCGGGTGAGGTTGAGCTCCGATTTGAAGACGTCCAACAGGTCGGTCCGCGCGGGCGCCGCCGGAGCCGGAGCGGCGTCGTCCCGGTCGGCGTCCGCGGCCCGGCCGACGGTGATCTCCCGGTCGGCGCCGACGGTGGCCGGGGTCGTCCCGTCCTTCGGGGCCGTCGCGCCGAGCGAGGCCAGGGCGGCCCGGACCTCCTTGATGGTGTCGGTCCACGCGGTGACGGCGGTGTTGTACTCCCGCAGGGCGTCCTCGTAGTCGCCCTCCAACCGCTGGTACTCCTCCCGGGCCTGGGCCAGCTCGGCCTCGGCGTCCTCGACCCGGTGGGTGAGCACCATCTCCGCGGTGGAGCCCGGGGCGGCCTCGGCGAGCAGCGTCCTGAGCCGCCCGAGGTCCTCGTGCGCCCGCCGGTACCGGTCGACCGGCTCCTCCAGGGCCGCGCGGGAGCGCAGGAACCTCTCCTCGGCATCGGCGAGTGCGTTGCGCTGGGCGTGGACGCTGTTGTGCCGGTCGCCGAGCGCGTCCGCCTCGGCCCGGGTGAGGAATCCCATACGGACGGCGTCGGACTGCGACACCCAGGCGCTGACGGACTCGCGGACCTCGCCCGAGCCCCACACGTGGCTGCTGCTCCGCAGGGTCTTCCACATGTTCCCCGACCGCAGCGCGTTCCAGGACTGCTTCTGCGCCAGCCGGGGCACCCACTTGAAGGTCCAGAAGTCGGCCGGTACCTCGGTGACGCTGCCCACCATCCAGGTCGCGTCGAACTCGACCAGGTAGGCCGGGCCGAGCCGCTGCTCCTCGGAGACGGGCGGCAGGGCGGTCTGCGTGGAGCCGTCGGCCTGGTTCGTGCCGCGGCCCTGGCCGGAGGAGCTGGAGAGGGCCCCGCCCATCACCGCGGCGTGGGAGGGGTTGCCGGGTTGGTAGGTGTTGATGCCCGCCGGGCGCAGGGCCAGGGAGCCGCCCTGCTCGGTGCCGTGTCCGCTGGAGGCCCCGCGGGACCGGCCGGTGCCCGTCGTGTCGTTGAGGCCCGCGCCGGGGGAGACGTCCAGGACGCGGGCCCGGCCCGGGGCCGGTACCGCCTTGATCCGCCACTCGGTGTGGCCCATGGAGAGCAGGGGTGCGCCCTCCTCCGAGTTCAGGGCCTGGGGGAGCAGGGCCTTGAGGGCCAGCTCCTCCAGGCTCTGCTCGACGGACGTGTGCAGGCGGTCCAGGTGGAGCCGGTCGGCCGTGAACCGGCGTACCCGGCCGACCGCGTCGCGTGTGTAGGAGCCGTCCTGGATGTCGTTCGGCCCGTGCTCCCAGCCCAGGGAGCGGGCGACCACGACGACGGCCGTGTCGCGGATGCCGCGCCCGCCGTCGCCCACCGCCGCGGGCAGCAGGACCACTCCGTCGGCCGGGCGGGTGATACCGGAGTCGGACCTGAAGTTCCGCGTCCACGTCCGCACCATGTCCACGAGCGAGGCCTGCAGGGTGTTGTGCCGCTCGGGGACGGGCTGCTCGGGCCGGGGCGGGGCGGCGGCCGGGGACTCCGGCGACGTCGGCTCCGGGGCCGTGTCCCCGCCCTCGGCCCCGGTGTCCTCCAGGGGCCGCTCCGTGCCGTCCCCGGGCTCCTGTCCGGGTTCCTGCTCGGATTTCCGTACCGCCCGGTCGTCCTGGGCCGGTTTCGCGGGGGGAGCGTCCGGTGCCTCCTGCCCGGGGCGGATGTCCGCGGAGTCCTCGCCGCCCGGGGTGGACCCGTCGCCGAACTCGACGTAGGGGTAGGCGTAGAGCGTCTGCACCGGGCCCGCGTCGGCCGACACCTTGAGTCTGAGCCCCCGGCCGTCGTCGATGGTCAGGATGAGCTCGGTCGTCTGGCTGAGCTTCACGTAGGGGCCGCCCATGTCGAGCCGGACGGTGCGCGACTCCGAGCCGCCCTGCTCCGTGGACCGGCTGTTCGTCTCCGAGGCGCTCGCGCCCGCGGCGGTGGGGACGAACAGCGGACGGCTGTTGCGCTGATCGGCGGCGGGACTCGCGTCACGGTCGTGGTCGGTGGGGATGAGCGCGGTGAACTCGCTGTTCGCGCCCAGGGCGGTGCTCCGGCCCTCGCCCTGGGAGGCCTCGGTCTTCCACGTGTGCGTCTCGATGACGGCGTCCGCGGAGGTGATGTGCTCGACCTCCGTTTCGTGGACCCGCTGTTCGACGGACACCCGCGCCCGGTGCGAGCGGTGCTGGAACCTCAGGGGGTCGTCCTCGTCCGGGTCGGTCCTGATGTCCCGCAGCTTCACACCGATGGGCACCGAGTTGCCCGCGGCGTTGCCCAGCTGGGAGGTCAGGGCCTGGAGGAGGTCGTTGCGGGCGTCGACGGTGAGTTCCAGCCCGCGCCCTTCGGTCGCGAGCCGGTCGGCCAGGGCCTGGAGCGCCGCCGTCGGGTCGGCGGGGCGGATCCGGCGCCCGTTCCCCTCGAAACCGGGCCGCACCTGCACGTGCCGCACCGGCTCCGGGTTCGGCTGCGGCTCGACGCTCAGGTTGCCCTCGGCGTCCTCGATCACCTTGTCGTCGATCAGGTTCGCCTCGTAGGCGTCGCGCGCCGACACGTAGCCCGACACCAGGTCCTCGACCCGGGTCCGCCACCCGCGGAAGCGGGTGCTCAGGCTCATCGTCGGGCCGAGGTTCCAGTTCTTCACGAGCTCCACGGCCTGGGTGACCGTGCCGGTCATCCGGTAGGTGTAGGCCGTCATGAGCTTCGGGACGAAGATGACCGAGGAACTGAACGAGGAGGTCGAGCGCCGGGTGCTGGAGGAGCTGAACGGGGTCCACGACCCGCCGACCGACCCCACCGGGTTGGGCTGCTGCGCCATGTTGGGCAGGGGGTCCGGCGGGTCGATCGGGTTGCCCGACCCTCCGGCGGCCAGGCCGTTGCGCACGCTCACGCTCGTCGTCGTGTTGGAGGAGGCGGCCACCGCGATGGTCGTCTCCCCGCGCCAGATCTGCTGGCCCCGGAACGACAGCATGGAGGTGATGCCGTCGGGGATGATCCGGGTCGCGAACGTCGCGCGTACGACCTTCAGGCTCGTCCAGCCGCGGCCCAGGTCCTGCCGGGCACGGATGCCGGTGGCGGAGGTGGCCGCCGGGCTGGAGGCCAGCACCTCCGAGGACAGCAGGTTGCGGAAGAACGACTGCCCGCCGTTGCCGTCGGACAGCAGGGTCCGGAGCTTGTTGCGGAAGCCGGTGAACGCGGTGAAGGTGTGCCCGAGCAGGCCCCGGCCCTGGTCCGTCAGGAAGTCGGTCCGGATGTGCTCCACCGCCCCGCCCAGGTCGAGGAGCCGCCGGGCGCGCGCCCGCGGGTCCCGGGGGTCCGGAGGGTCGGGGGCGGGCTCCGGCGCGGTCTCCGCGGTGGGCTCCGGTACGACCTCGGACTCGCGCGGCGGCGGGTCGGTCCCCTCCTCGCGCAGCGGCGGGATCTCGGCGGTGCGCTCGGGCGCAGGATCCGGGGAGGGTTCCCGGACGGTCTCGTCGGCGCGCCGCCGGGTGTCGCCGCCGGTCCGCTCGTCCTCGGCGGGAGCCGGATCGCGGCGGTCGCGGGCCCCCGGGACGAGGTCGGACGAGGAGGAGTCCCGGCGTCCGCCGGTGCCCTCCGGGTCCGTCTCGGCCGGCGTCGCCTCCGGGGTCGCGGCGCGCCGGGAGAACCAGGGGCGCCGCGGGCGCGGCACGGTCCGGAACAGGTTGCCCTGGACGAGCTCCCGTGCCTCGTCGGAGGTGAGGGCCTCCACCGGGGGCGGGGGGTCCGTCTCGGGTCGGCCCTGCGACGTCGTCCGGGTCCGCGGCACCAGCAGGTCGAGGTGGGCGGACAGGGGTTCGTGCAGCAGGGGGACGGACCGGTCGCGGCCGTAGACGGTGTCGGTGCCGTCGTACTCGTGCAGGCGGGCTCTGAACGTCACCGGGGCGCGCCACAGGTCGGAGCCGTCCCGGAAGAACATGAAGTGCTCGTTGGTGTGGCCGATCCGCTGGTCGCGGCCGATCCCGTGGCTCCGGTTCACCGCGCCGGTGAGGCTGAAGCCCCCCATCTTCTGGGGCATGCCCCGCGCGTCCTCCTGCGGGGGCCGCACCTGGCCGGCCCCCGCCGTGAGGCTCAGGCCGTGATTGTTCGACTTGTTCCGGGAGCGGGACAGCTCGGAGCCGCCGCCCGAGCGCACGCCCGGCTCCATCGTCGCGGGCTCGATGTACCGCAGCCTGCCGATGTCCGCCGTGATCCGCACGGTGACGGTGCCCGGGCGGGCGAACTCCTTCCTCTTCGCCATGGACCCCACGTCGAACCTGGCGTCCTCGGTGAGTTCGATCGCGAGCCCGTCCGGGGAGGTCAGCTCGTGGATCCGGGTCCGCAGGTTGGCGGGGGTCAGGGTGCGCATCACCAGGTCGGTGTTGCTCCAGGCCTTCCCGCGGTTTCGGCGCAGCGGCCACCAGCTCTCGCGCGGATCGCGCCAGCCGGTGTAGCCGTTCTCGCCGTCCGGGCGGTCCGGGCGGTAGGCGTAGTTGGACCTGTTCCGGGCCAGTTCGGGGATCACCATGCCCGGGTGGATGCGGGCGACCTGGGTGAGCACCTCGAAGGCCAGCTGCTCGTAGACCGACCGTTCGCTGGTGACGGTGCTGTCGCGCGGCAGCGTCAGGGGCCGCCGCGCGGGCGCGTCCTCCGACGCGCTGCTCGCGGTGTCCTCTGCCGGCGGGTCCGTCCGGGCCGGCGCGTCCTCGGCCGGTTCGGCGTCGCGTTCCCCAGGCTCGCCCTGCGGGGTGTCGCGCCCCTCCCGGGCGGTCTTCGGGGCGTCCTCCGGTGTCTCCGGGGTCCGCTCCTGTTCGGCGGACCAGTCGAAGTCGCGGACTGTGACCCCGCTCAGGTCGGTGACGGTGTCGCCCCGCAGGTGGGGCAGGGAGGGCTCCCGGGTGTCCTCCGGGGAGGAGACGCTCTCCTCCCGCATCCGCCGGGCCTCCCGCACCGGGACGAGTTCGACGCTCGTGCCCTGGAAGCGGTGGGGGAGCGGCCCCTCGCCGTCGAGTTGCAGGAAGAAGTCGCGCTTGACCCGGTAGGAGGCGAAGGTCTCGTTGTCGGCGATGTCCCGGGCGAGGGTGCGCCGCGAACCGCTCTGCTTGTGGTCGACCCGCGTGGTCCTGGTGTTCGAGAAGGAGTACTCGAACGTCGGCAGGTCCAGGCGCAGCGTGTGCCCGCCCGGCAGCGGGATCGCCAGGCTCATGCCCGCGGAGCCGGAGGCGTTGATGTTCCGGCCCCGGGAGGTGTTGGAGGAGGACGCCATGTCCAGGGTGTCGAAGCGGGTGAACTCGTCCAGGTGGGGGCTGTGCTTCAGGGGCTCGTACTCGGTGGGGGAGGTCCACAGGTGGGCGGTGCGCGTCTCGCCGTCGGCGTCCTGGAAGCGCACGGTGAGCTTGTTGGACCCCATGGCGTGCAGGTGCTCCCGGACGACGTCCTCGCCGAAGGCGTCGATCACCTGCTCCCGGAAGGCCAGGCGCCGCTTCTGGGAACCGCTGAGCTTGCGCGGGGGTTCGGTGGTCTCCGGGTGGCCGGGGTCGCCGGGCCGCAGGGGGGCGAGCCGGTCGGCCAGCCACGTGCCGATCTCGGTGTACTCGGGCGGTTTCCCCGGGGTCGTGTCCGGCTTGCCGAACAGGTTCCACCAGCGCCGTTTGGGGGCGGGCGCCTTCTCCTCGACGATCGGGTCGGGGGTGATCTCCTCGACCTTCAGGGTCAGGCCCCCGTACGGGGTGCGCCGCCGGGGCACGGGAACGGTGTCCTCGGAGCCGCCCTCGGAGCCGTCCCGGACGGCGTCGCCCGCTTCGTCCCGCTCGTGGTCCCGTGCGGTGTCGCCCTCCCGGACGAGGCCCTGGTCCCGGGTGCCGTCCCCGTCCTGCTCGGAGGCCCGGTCCCGGTCGCCGCCGGTGCGCTCCCGCTCGGCGGGCACGGTCCAGGTCTGGCGCGGGAACGTGATGCCCGGCGCGGTCTCGGGCGTCACCCGGACCCGGCCCGACAGGATCATGGCGAGGCCGTTGTGCACGAGGCCCTCGTAGGCCCATGTGGTCGGGTGCCGGGGCGGCGGTGCCGGGGCGCCCTCGGACGCGTGTGCGTCGTCCGGCGCCAGGACGAGGGACTCGGACGGCGCGGTGTCGGGGTCGGGCACGGGGTCGGCCGGGCGCATCACGGTGATCGACACCCGCAGGTCGGAGACGTACGCCTCCGGCTGCCCCGGGTTCTCCGAGGTGATCCCGGACGTCGCCTCCGTCGTCCCGCCCCGGCCCGTGGTGCGCGAGCGCACCCCGAGGCCGCCGCCCAGGCCGAAGGTCGGGCCGATGGGGATGTTCCCGACCGTCCCGAGGAAGAGCGGGCTGACGGTGAACCGCACGGCGACCGACTTGGGGGCGCGCTGCGTGCCGCTACTGGAGGTCTTGGTGGCGTGCGCCCGCTCCTGGCCGCGGGTGAGCAGGATCTCCGTGGCGTCGCCGCCCTGCTCGGTCAGCATGTGGTGGTATTCGCCCTTGTCCGACCGGAGCCGCAGGTCCACCTGCCACATCCGGCCGTCCGGGCCAGGGACGGACAGGGAGTCGCCGCGGGCACGGAAGAACGTGCGCAGCCCGGTGGTCGCGGCCCGCTCCAGGAGGGCGTCGCGGATGCCGTCGCGCACCTGTTGCGGGACCTCGCCCGCGGGGTTCCGGTCCAGGGCGTCGGACACCACGTCCGGAACCCTCTCGGTGCGCAGCAGGTGCGGGCCCATGAGCCGCGAGGTGACCAGGTAGTCCAGGTCGTAGGAGGTGCCCTCGTGGTCCCGGTCCAGGGACCCGTCGTACTCGACGGTCGGCGGGGTCGGCGGGGCGTCGCCCACCGTCGGGATCGGGGCGAGGTGCTCGGTGGGGCCGATGGCCTCGTGGTCGCGCGCGGGCTCCGGCGCCTGGTCCCGGTCGGCCGCGACGACCTCGATCTCGGGCGACTTCCGCGCGGTCGTGTCCGGGTCCGGGTCCGGGTCCGTGAACGGTGCGGGCGGGTCGACGGGCTCGGGGGCGTCGCTCGACGTCGCCACGGTGGGCTGCGGGAGGTCGGGGTCCGTCGTGGACGGGTGCTGGCCGATGAGGGCGGGCGTGTCGTAGGAGGCGTCGGTCATCATCATGACCTGGACGGGCTCTGGGGGGTGGAGGAGCCGGGACTGCATGCCCGACAGGGTCGCGAAGCGCTGGTCTGCCTCCCTGCCGCGGGTGTGGTGTTCGGTGATCTGTTCGCGGATCCGGGTCGTGTCGGGGTGGTCGGGGGACAGCCGTCGCAGGTCGGTGTTGAGCCGCTGGGCCTCGCGGAGGTGGCCGATGGAGTCCTGGAGGGCTGCGGTGATGCCGCGTTGTAGTCGTTGGGCGGCTTCGAGCCTGACCTTGGCGGGCAGGGGGCGGGGGGTGTCGGCGGGTGCGGTGCGTCCGCCGTTCTCCGCGGTGGGGGTGGGCGGCGGCACGGGCAGGTCGGTCCGCTGCTCCGGGGCGCCGGGCGGGGGTGTGCGCTCGGGGGTGGACCGGGGGTCGTTCGCGGCGGGCGCGTGCTCGTCCCGGCTCTGCGCGGGGTCGGCGGCGGTGGTGTCCGGCGCGGGGGAGCCCTGGTCGTGGGCATCGTTCCGCGGAGGGGCGTTCTGGGCGGCGGGCGCCGGGGCGGCGGTGTCCGGTCGGGGGGAGCCCTCGGTGCGGGTGGTGCCGTCGGCGTTCCGGACGGGGGCGGTGCCGTCACCGTCGCCGGAGGCGGTGGGTGGTGGCGAGGTGTCCCCGGAGAGCCGGGGCGCGGCCCCGTTGTCCGCCAGCAGGGATGAGAAGGCCTCGTCGAAGGCGGTCCGGCTGCTCTCGATGGATTCGGGGGTGGGACCGCCGTCCTGTGCGGCGGCGGACCGGGTGGTGTCGTCGCTGGTGAGGCGGGGGGTCTCGGACCGGGGGTGGTCGTTGTCGCGGTCCCGGGTGGTGCCGTCCCGGGTCCCGGTGTCGCGGGTGGTGTCCGGGGCCGCGGGGCGAGAGCCCGCACCACGCTCGGGAGCGGGCGCGGGGGTGTTGTTCTGGCCTGTGGCGGCCGTGCCCGTTCCCGCGCCGCCGGTGCCGCCGCCGGTGGCGGTGAGGGGCGGTGCGGCGGTGACGAGCGGGACGGGGGCGTTCTCGTGGGTGTCGCCGTTCCGGTCGCGGTCGGCGGTGTACGCCGCTCCCGAGTCCGTGTCCGTGCTGGTGGTGGGTGGGAGGTCGCCGGTGAGCCGGGGGACGCCGGTACGGGTGTTGTCGTCCCGGTCCGCGTTCTCGGTGGGGGTGCTCTCGCCGCTCGCGGGGTCGGTCTTGTCGTACGCGGGTGGCGGGGTACTGCCGGAGTATTCGGGTGGTGGGGTCGAGTCGAGGCGGTCGCGGGTGGCGTTCAGTTCTGTGTCGAGGTCGGGGCGGCCGAGGTGGTCGATGCCGCTGATCATGGCGGAGGTGATGGTGTTGGACAGGACGCTCTCGACGGCGCCGGTGAAGGCGGAGGAGGGGTCGGCCTTCCATTCGCCGGTGGTGATGCCGTTGGCGAGGAGATCACCGGTGTACCCCGCGAGGGCACCGTTGATCGCGGCGTCGCCGCCGATGGTGTTCAACTGGGTGGTCCAGTGCGCACCGAATCGGTTGATGTCGGTCAGCAGGGTTTCGGGCACGGTTTCGGCGAGGTGGCGGTTCACACCCGGGGGCAGCCCGGAGTCGGCCAGGGTGCGCTGGAGTGAGGGCACCAGGTCGGGGGTGCCCCATTGGCGCATGAAGGTTTCGGCGTAGTTCTCGCCCAGGCGTCGTGCGGCCTGGTCACCGATCTCGGGTCCGAAGTTGCGCCGGAACACATCGGCCAGGTCGTTGCGGAACGCGGTCGCGGACCCGGCGGTCTGCCAGGGGAGCTCACCCAGTCCCCGGTTGGGGTCATAGGGGACGGCCAGGGATTCGCGGTTGCGGGTCAGGACCTCGGCCAGGTCCTCGTTGATGGAGTTCCAGGCCTCGCGCGCGGGTGGTGTGGGGGTGTTGCGTCCGGTGCCGCCGCCTCCGGGTGGGGGTGTGGGTCCGCCGCCCGGTCCGCCGCCGGGCGGCAGGTCGGGGTCGGGCATGTTCCGGATCGGCGGCCCGGTGGGGGTGTTGCGTCCCGGATTAGGTGTGGGTATCGCTGTCCGGGGCGGTGGGGGCAGTCCGCGGAGGTTGCGCAGGGCGGTGTTGAGGAAGGTGCGGAACTGGCGGCTGAGCAGTGCGGACAGGCCGGTGGACAGGAACGCGGAGACGATGCCGCTGATGGCGGCGCCGATGTGCGCACCCGAGGTCAGGTTGGCGTCGTGGTGGTCCCGTGTCCCGTTGTCGATCTGGATGCGCTGGATGATGGAGTCCAGTGACGCGAACAGCTGCGCGATGATCTGGTGCGGCACCGCGGTGGAGATCGCCCACATCAGGATCCGGCCGATCAAGAGCGATCGGAGGCGTTGGAACATCGGGATCCAGTTCAGCGAGGCACCGAAGGTCCACTTGGCCATGGCGATGGCGAACGCGATCTCGGCCAGCAACGCGACGAGTTGGCCCCAGATCATCATGACCATGTACTCGGCGGTGGCGGCGCCCTCGCGCATGCTGCGGGACATGGTGGTGGCCAGGTCGCCTGCTTGGCCGAC
>NZ_JBJJBV010000243.1:0-10006 GCF_045446735.1 Nocardiopsis protaetiae | reverse complement strand
CGGCTGGAGAAGCTGTTCCTGCGCTTCGACGAGGTGTTCTGGGGCGACGCCGAGGTGCTCGTGCACCTGGGCACGGACGAGGGCGCCTGGTTCCACTGGTACGCGGGCCAGCGGGTGCTGGGGGTGCCGGTGCTGGTGTCCCGCAACGGCGGCGCCCCGGCCCGGTTCCTGGCCCGGATGTCGGAGGGGGAGGTGGTGGAGCACGCGATGGCGTCGCTGCGCACCATGTTCCGCAAGGCGCCCGACCCGGTCGACCACCACCTCAGCGACTGGATGGACGACCCCTTCTCGCGGGGCGCGTTCTCCTACACCGCCGTCGGCTCCGGCGACGGCGACCGGATCGCGCTGCGCGCGTCGGTGGACGACCGGGTGTTCTTCGCCGGGGAGGCCACCGAGATCGAGCACATCGCGACGGTCCACGGCGCGCTGCTGTCGGGGCTGCGCGCCGCGGACATGGTCCTGGAGGCCCAGGGCTAGGCCGGCCGGAGCGGGGCGGGGCGGCGCCGGGTCCCGCGGGCCGGGTCAGAGCTTGCGCAGCTCCGCCTCGACCGCCTCGACCTTGCCGTTGAGCGCGTCGGTGACGCCGGGCCGGATGTCGGCCTTGAGGACCAGGGACACCCGCCCGGCGCCCTCGCCCGCGGCCTCGGTGGCGGCCTTGACCACGGCCATCACCTCGTCCCACTCGCCCTCGATCGTGGTGAACATGGCGTCGGTGCGGTGCGGCAGCCCGCTGTCGCGCACGACCTTGACCGCCTTGGCGACGGCCGGCGCGACGGACTCCCCGGTGCCGAGGGGGCTGACGGAGAAGGCGACGAGCATGGGATCCTCCCGGGATCGGTGTCGGTCCGCCCGCAGCGTACCCGCCGCGGCGCGGCCGGGCGGGGAACCACTCCGGGGCCCGGTTCGTTCCACGTGATGGATCGGCCCGGGCGAAAAGCGACTCCGCGGTGGCGGAAAACGACACTTCGGACCGTTATCGTTGGCGTCATGGGGCGATCCGCGGAAGAAGGCAGAGTCGATGCGGGGGGCGATGTGGCCAGCCCGGCGGTCAGTGACCGCATCTGGACGGTTCCCAACCTGCTGAGCATGCTCCGGCTGCTGGGCGTCCCGCTCTTCCTCTGGCTCGTCCTGGTGCCCCAGGCCGACTGGTGGGCGCTCATCGTGCTCGCCTTCGCCGGGCTCAGCGACTGGCTCGACGGCAAGATCGCCCGCGCCTGGAACCAGACCTCACGGCTCGGCACGGTCCTGGACCCGCTCGCCGACCGCCTCTACATCTTCGCCGCCCTGCTGGGACTGGTCGTGCGCGACATCGTCCCGTGGTGGCTCATGGCCATCCTCGTCCTGCGCGACGTCCTCATCCTCGGCGCCCTGCCGCTGCTGCGGTATTTCGGCTACGGCCCCCTGCCGGTCAACTTCGCCGGCAAGGCCGCCACCCTGTGCCTTCTCTACGCCTTCCCCCTCCTGTTCATCGCCGGTTACGCCAACGTCGTCGGAGATGTGGCGAGGATTATGGGTTGGGCCTTCGCGCTCTGGGGAACGGCTCTTTATTGGTGGGCCGGACTGCTGTACGCCGTTCAGGGACTGCGCCTGATCGCCCAGACCCGCCGTGACGAACGCGCCGATCACGCCGACGGTCAACGTGCCGTCGAGGACGGCGACCCCGGTCGCGGCCTCGACCCGGGTCGACCCGATCCAGCCACAGCGGCGACCGCCGAC
Organism: Nocardiopsis protaetiae; assembly: GCF_045446735.1. Taxonomy (NCBI): domain Bacteria; kingdom Bacillati; phylum Actinomycetota; class Actinomycetes; order Streptosporangiales; family Nocardiopsidaceae; genus Nocardiopsis; species Nocardiopsis protaetiae. Next base: position 8,290 of record NZ_JBJJBV010000243.1, on the reverse strand, counting down.
GGAGAACCCGGCGCGGACGTCGACGGCCTCGGCCTGCCCGGCCGGGAACAGGGGCGGACAGGGCCCTGACCCACTGACGGACCGGCTCACCGCGAGTCCTGTCGGAACGAAAGGGAGTGTCGTCTCCGCCATGAGAACATGTCCCACCGCGCGATCGGCCGCGCGCTCCGAACACCTTCCCCCCGCGGTACCCCCCGCCACCTTGACGGTGCGGAGGTGCCAGCGATGACCGTCCGCGACGAGGACGCCCCGACGCCCTCACCCAGCATGAAGGCCGTGGTCATGGCCGGCGGCGAGGGCACCCGCCTGCGCCCCATGACCGCCAACCAGCCCAAACCGCTGCTGCCGGTGGTCAACAAACCCATCATGGAGCACGTGCTGCGGCTGCTGCGCAAGCACGGCTTCACCGAGACGGTGGTCACCGTCCAGTTCCTGGCCACCCTGATCCGCAACTACTTCGGCGACGGCGAGGAGCTCGGCATGAAGCTCCACTACGTCGCCGAGGAGGTCCCGCTCGGCACCGCCGGCAGCGTCAAGAACGCCGAGGACCACCTGCGCGGCGAGCCCTTCATCGTCATCTCCGGCGACGCGCTCACCGACATCGACCTCACCGACATGGTGCGCTTCCACCGGGAGAAGGGCGCCAAGGTCACCATCGCCCTCAAGCGGGTCCCCAACCCGCTGGAGTTCGGCATCATCATCGTCGACGAGCAGGGGCGCATCCAGCGCTTCCTGGAGAAGCCCACCTGGGGCCAGGTCTTCTCCGACACCGTCAACACCGGCATCTACATCATGGAGCCCGAGGTCCTGGACCGGGTCGCCGCCGGCGAGGTGGTCGACTGGTCCGGCGACGTCTTCCCCGAGCTGCTGGAGGAGGGCGAGCCCCTCTACGGCTACATCGCCGACGGCTACTGGGAGGACGTGGGCACCCACGAGAGCTACCTCAGCGCCCAGGCCGACGTGCTGTCGGGCAAGGTCGAGGTGGAGATCGACGGGTTCGAGGTGTCCCCGGGCGTGTGGGTCGGAGAGGGCGCCCAGGTGTCCTCCGAGGCCGTCCTCAAGGGCCCGCTCTACATCGGTGACTACGCCAAGGTGGAGGCCGGGGCCGAGCTGCGCGAGTTCACCGTGCTGGGCAGCAACGCCGTGGTGCGCGCGGAGGCCTTCGTGCACCGCACCGTGCTCCACGACAACGTGTTCATCGGCCGCGGCGCCAACCTGCGCGGCGCGGTCATCGGCAAGAACACCGACATCATGGCGGCGGCCCGGGTGGAGGAGGGCGCGGTCGTCGGTGAGGACTGCGTCATCGAGTCCGAGGCCTACCTCAACAACGACGTCAAGGTCTACCCGTTCAAGACCATCGAGGCCGGCGCGGTCGTCAGCACCAACGTCATCTGGGAGTCGCGCGGGCAGCGGTCGCTGTTCGGCCCGCGCGGCGTCTCGGGACTGATCAACGTGGAGATCACCCCCGAGCTGGCGGTGCGGCTGGCCAACGCCTACGCCACCACCCTCAAGAAGGGCGCGACCGTCACCACCGCGCGCGACGTCTCGCGCGCGGCCCGCACGCTCAAGCGGGCGGTCATCAGCGCCCTGACGGCCGCGGCCATCGAGGTGCGCGACCTGGAGGTGGTGCCGCTGCCGGTGGCCCGCTTCCACACCTCCCAGAGCGGGGTGAGCGGCGGCATCACCGTGCGTACCACCGCGGGCGACCCGGAGTCGGTGGACATCCTGTTCCTGGACTCCGACGGCGCCGACCTGTCCCCGGCGGCCCAGCGCAAGCTCGACCGGGTGTTCTCCCGGGCCGAGTACCGCCGGGCCTTCCCCGGCGAGATCGGTGAGCTGACCTTCCCCTCGCGCAATGTGGAGAACTACGCCCACGACCTGCTGCGCGCCGTGGACACCTCCGGGGTCGCCGAGGCGGACCTGAAGGTGGTGGTCGATTGCGCGGGCGGCAGCGGCTCGCTCATCCTGCCCTCGCTGCTGGGCCGGATCGGCGTGGACGTGCTCACCGTCAACAACCGGCTGGACGAGGCCTCGCCCACCGACACCGCGGCCAAGCGCAACCGGGACCTGGAGCGCCTGGGCGAGCTGGTGTCGGGCTCGGGGGCCGACTTCGGGGTGCGGTTCGACCCCGTGGCCGAGCGGCTCTCCATCGTGGACGAGAAGGGCGAGCTGGTCGACGGCGAGCGCGCCCTGCTCGCCGTCCTGGAGCTGGTGTGCGCCGAGCGCAAGGGCGGCAGCGTGGCGCTGCCGGTGACCATCACACGGGTCGCCGAGCAGGTGGCGCGCGCCCACGGCGTGGAGGTGCTGTGGACGGCCACGGCCATCAACGAGCTCACCAAGGCGGTGCAGCAGGGCGAGGACGTCATCCTGGCCGGGGACGGCCGGGGCGGGTTCGTCATCCCCGAGTTCAGCCCGACCAGTGACGGCATCGCGGCGTTCGTGCGGCTGCTGGGCCTGGTGGCGCGGACCCGCAGCCCGCTCAGCCGCATCGAGGAGGCCATCCCGCAGGCGCACCTGCTGCGCCGGTCGGTGCCCACCCCCTGGGCGGTCAAAGGCAGCGTCATGCGGGCCGTGGTGGAGGCCGCGGGCGACCGCGAGCTCGACACCACCGACGGCGTCCGGGTGCTGGAGCCCGACGGCAGCTGGGCGCTGGTGCTCCCGGACACCGCCGAGGCCGTGACCCATCTTTGGGCCGAAGGTCCCGACCCGGACACCGCGCACCGCCTGCTGGGCGAGTGGGCGAACGTCGTGGAACGCGCCGAGGGCTGACCCCGGCGCCCGATCGGGGTGCGGGCCACGTGGTCCGCACCCCCCTTCGGTGTACGGCGGAAACAACGGCCCTCACGGCCGCTGGCCAAGCCGTGTCCGCTGGCTAAACTGGGCATAACGACAGGTCGTGGCGGTGCGGCGGCGACGAGTCCGATCCGGGGGGTGCCAGATGCGAACCAAAACCCCCCAAGCGGCATCGGTACCAGAAAGGTGCCTCTTCTCGTCGGCGCCGCCCGCCGGTGGAGTCGGTGCTCCGGGCACCGGATCCACCGTTCACCCCACCGCTCGCGCGACGGGGTGTCCACGGCAGGCCGACGGGGAGCGAAACCCTTCCCGGACAGGGATATGGTTTAAAGTCGAGTGTTCCCTGGGGCGCCGCGTCGCCTACCGCACGGGCCTTCCCGCAACGGCGGACCCGGCAGAGGTGACGAGGAGTACGACACGGGGGATGAGACCTAGCGACCGACCGTGCGAGGTGTGCCGCTGCCGCGACAGCGGATCGTCTCGCCGCGTTGCGGACGCCGTGCGGGCCCCTCGCCCGCACGCCGACCGGAACGTGCCACCGATCAGCCGAATCAAGCACCGCCCCGTGCGGTAGGAGGCCGAGCCGACCTATGTCGAGCGTTTACTGCACGCAGTGCGGTCACGCCGTTGCGGATGATGCCCGTTTCTGCTCCCACTGTGGGACCCCCGTCCGCAGGGACGGACAGCCGGGTCCACGACCCGCGGGGAGCGGGGAGTCCGCCGGAGACGTCACGTCCACCATCTCCATCTCCGGCATACAGGCCCTGGAGGAGGAGGACTCCGGTGACGAGTCCGGCAACGTCGATCCCACCAACGTCGACGCACTGCCCGCCGGCACGGCTCTCCTGGTGGTGAAGCGGGGTCCCAACGCCGGCAGTCGCTTCCTGCTGGAGAACGACGTCACGACCGCCGGGCGCCACCCCAACAGCGACATCTTCCTCGACGACGTCACCGTCTCGCGACGGCACGTCGAGTTCTTCCGCCGCGGCAACGGTTTCGGCGTCCGCGACGTGGGCAGCCTCAACGGCACCTACGTCAACCGGGAACCGGTGGACGAGGCCGAGCTGGGCGGCGGCGACGAGATCCAGATCGGCAAGTTCCGGATGGTGCTTTTGACCAAGCCGCGCCGCTGAGGAGCGATCGGGCGCACGCGCGGACACCGTTGACGGCGGCGGCCGGGGCCGAGTAGGTTTGCGGCCCCCCGCCGCCGGAGAGCTTTGTAACGAAGGGTGCCGATTTCGCCCTCGGGTCCTGATCCAACGGGGGATACAGGGACGAGCGCCCATCCGGCATGACGACTCGTGGGACGGAGCCGCTGTGAAGCACATGGAGTTCGTCGGCGTCCGGGTTGAGATGCCCTCGAACCAACCGATAATCCTGCTCAAGGAATCCGACGGGGATCGCTACCTCACGATCTGGATCGGCGGGGTGGAGGCGACCGCGATCGCGCTCGCACAGCAGGGTGTGGTGCCGGCGCGACCGCTCACCCACGACCTGTTCCGGGACGTCCTGGACGCCCTGGACACCCAGCTCACCACGGTCAACATCACCGGGCTGAACGACGGCATCTTCTACGCCGAGCTCGTGTTCAGCAACGGCGCCGAGGTGAGCGCCCGGCCCTCGGACTCCATCGCGCTGGCGCTGCGGACCGGGACGCCGATCTACGCCCACGAGGACGTGATCGACGAGGCCGGGATGCCCATCCCGGACGAGCAGGAGGACCAGGTCGAGGCGTTCAGGGAATTCCTCGACAACATCACGCCCGAGGATTTCGGGCGCCGTACGGAGTGAGACCGGGGACGGGTGCTCGGGGACGCCCCGGAACACGGCTGCGACCTGCGGCGATGTTCCGGGGCAGCGGTGTTAGATTGGGGACGGGGAAGTGAACGTCGAGGTCGGGGCCGAAAAACGGGGTACGCGCACACCGCGTGACCGCCGCGGCTCCGCGGCACCCGGGGGCGCGCACTTGGCGACGCGCCGAGGGGTGTCGTTGACGCTGCCTTCCGGTCGTCCTACGGTCGGTGCAGTGGAACCCGCGGCGCACCCGTTCCCTCTGTGGACATCCCCTGTCGAAACCGCCGCGGGACGAGAAGCCGGAGGTCGGCGTGGCGGTAGCGAGCGGCAAGCGGGAACCCCATGACAGGCGGTCCGCGCTGCGGCTAGCGGGGCAGCAGGGCCTACCGTGCGAAGAGGACGTGGTGGCGCCGCCTATGGACGTCGGGTACCGGGGTCCCGCGGCCTGTACGGCCGCCGGGATCACCTACCGTCAGCTCGACTACTGGGCCAGAACCGGCCTGGTGGAGCCGAGCGTGCGCACCGGCGCCCACAACGCCCCCCTGTACAGCCTCCCCGACGTCCTGTTGCTCAAGGTCGCCAAACGGCTGCTGGACACCGGGATCTCCCTCCAGCAGATCCGCACCGCGGTCGACCACCTGCGCGGCCGCCCCGCCCCCGAGCTGGCCCGCATCACCCTCATGAGCGACGGCGTCAGCGTCTACGAGTGCACCTCCCCCGAGGAGGTCGTCGACCTCATGCAGCGCGGACAGGGCATGTTCGGGCTGGCGCTGGCCAACGTCTGGCGGGAGCTGGAGGAGGCCCTGGGCGTGGTCCCGGCCGAGGAGCGCGGCGACCTGCCCCCGGCGCCGCCCGCGGCCCCGGTGGACGAGCTGGCCCGGCGGCGCAAGGAGCGCCGCACCGGCTGAACCCCCGCGCCCTGCGGTGCCGGTCACCGCAAGCCGATGACAATTCCTGCAAGCGGATGCAAGCGGCTTGCGTTCCATGCCGTACCTTAGGGGCATGAAACGTCGACTCGCGGAGGTCGCCGAGAAGGTCGGGGTCAGTGAGGCCACGGTCAGCCGCGTCCTCAACGGCAAACCCGGTGTGTCCCCCGGAACACGCGAAGCCGTCCTGACCGCCCTTGACGTCCTCGGCTACGAGCGCCCCACCCAGCTGCGGGGCGAACGCGCCCGGCTGGTGGGCCTCGTGCTGCCCGAACTCCAGAACCCCATCTTCCCCGCCCTGGCCGAGGTCATGGCCACCGAACTGGCCCGGCGCGGCTTCGCCCCGGTGCTGTGCACCCGCACGGCCGGCGGGGTCACCGAGGCCGACTACGTCTCGCTGCTGCTCTCCCAGCAGGTCTCGGGCATCATCTTCGCGGGCGGGCTCTACGCCCAGGGCGACGCCGCCCACGACCACTACGCGGACCTGCACGAGCGCAACCTGCCCACGGTGCTCATCAACGCGGCCCTCGAATCCCTGGACTTCCCCCGGGTGGCCTGCGACGACGCGGTCGCCGTCGAACAGGTCGTGGCCCACCTGCGGGCGCTGGGCCACGAGCGCATCGGCCTGGTGGCGGGCCCGCCCGACCACGTCCCCTCCCAGCGCAAGCGGGCGGCGCTGCGCTCCTGCTTCGGGGACGGCCCGCCGCCCCCGGTGGAGCACGCCCTGTACTCGATGGAGAACGGCCGGGCCGCCGCCGAGCGCCTGCTGGAGCGCGGGGTCACCGGCATCCTGTGCGCCAGCGACGTGATGGCGCTGGGCGCGGTGCGCGCGGTCCGGCGGCGCGGGCTGTCGGTGCCCGGGGACGTGTCGATCGTCGGGTACGACGACTCGCCGCTGATGGCCTGCACCGACCCGCCGCTCACCACGGTGCGCCAGCCGATCGAGGCGATGGGGCGCTCGGCGGTGGAGCTGCTGGCCCGGTGGATCGACGGCGGTCGGGTCTCCCGCGAGGAGCTGATGTTCGAGCCCGAGCTGGTGGTGCGGGCCTCGGCCGGTCCCGCGCCCGCGGGCTCCCGGGAGAAGGGGAAGGCGGCCGTCCGGGGCTGAGACACGGGGAACCCGGCCAGGGGGCGTGCGCGACCGCGCACGCCCCCTTCGTCGTGTCCGGGTGTGTTCGTGCTCGTTCATGCGCGTTCGGGCGGGTCTGGGGTGCTTCGTTATGCCTTCGTTAGGCGGGTTCGAGCGGCTCCGCTGTGTGACCCAGCTCGCATTATGCCTGGATTTCGTGGGTGTGTCGTTGATTTGCAAGCTGATGTTGATTTCTTGCGGTTCCGTGTCCGCCTGATTTATCGTTCCGGCACCACCACATGGCTTCCCCGGGGGAGGAGCCGGAAAGGAACGAGCAGGTTATGGGCACACACCGTGTCGCAGTTCCCCGGCGCACCGCACTCGCGGTCGCCGCCACCGCTGTCGCTCTGACCGTCGGCGCCACCGCGTGCGGCTCCGACGACCCCGCGGCCGACGGCACCGTCACGCTCGTCATCAACGGCCAGCCGGAGAAGACCAAGCCGGTCGAGCGGGCGATCTTCGACAACGACGTGGAGGAGTTCCACGGCCTCCACGAGGGCATCCGCCTCGACCCCCGCGAGGGGTTCATGGACCCCGAGACGTTCCAGACCAAGCTGGCCGGGGGCCAGCTGGAGGACGTCTTCTACGTCTACTTCACCGACCCCGGCGCGCTCATCGAACGCGGCCAGGTCTCCGACATCACCGAGCAGGCCGAGGCCCTGGGGATCACCGACCGGATCCAGCCCGGGCTGCTCGACGTGTTCCGCGACGAGGAGGGCCGCCTGTACGGGCTGCCCACCGCCAACTACTCGATGGGCCTGGTCTACAACCGGGCCCTGTTCGAAGAGGCCGGACTGGACCCCGACTCCCCGCCCACCACCTGGGAGGAGGTCCGCGATGCGGCCGCCGCCATCAGCGACCTGGGCGACGACCACGTCGGCTTCGCCGAGCTGAGCGTCAAGAACCAGGGCGGCTGGCACTTCAACACCTGGATGAACTCCCTGGGCACCGAGATCGTCGACCGCGACACCATGACCGCGAACATCGACAACGCCCAGGGGCGCACCGTCCTGGAGACCCTCCACGCCATGCGCTGGGAGGACGGCTCCATGGGCGACCGGCAGATGCTGGAGTTCGAGGACCTCCAGCGCATGATGGGCTCGGGGACCCTGGGCATGTACATCGGCGCCCCCGACAACCTCAAGCCCATCGTCGACAACTTCGAGGGCGACTTCAACGACTACGGGCTCGCCCCCATGCCCGAGCAGCAGGGCACGCTGATCGGCGGCGAGGGCTACATGTTCAAGGCCGGGCTCACCCCCGAGCAGATCGAGGCCGGCCTGACCTGGCTCCAGTGGAAGTTCCTGGAGCCCGACCGGTTCCAGGAGATGATCGACGACGCCCTCGAGCTGGGCTCCCCGGTCGGCCTGCCGATGGCGCCCACCCCCGACATCTGGGTCGGCGACATCCGCGAGGAGCAGCTGGCCCTGAAGGAGGCCAACGCCAACGTCCCGCTGGAGAACTACCAGACCTTCGTGGATGCCCAGCCCGACATCACCGGGTTCATCGAGCCCCCGCAGGCTCAGCAGGTCTACGCGATCCTCGACACGGCCATGCAGGCGGTGCTGACCCGCGAGGACGCCGACATCGACGAACTGCTCGCCACCGCGAGCGGCGAGATCGACGCCGTCCTGGAGTGAGGACCCCG
>NZ_JBJJBV010000242.1:0-10297 GCF_045446735.1 Nocardiopsis protaetiae | reverse complement strand
GGTGCGCCCAAACCCTCCCGGCCCGGTCCCGGGCGGCCTCCCGGGATGAAGAACCACGGGCCCGCGCCCCGGCATGAGGTCGGCAAAACCGTCAAACGCGCCGCGACCCTGGCAGAACACAAGAACCAGACAGGTTAAATCTCAAGCTGAGCAACGGTTCGTTTGCAGGCGGAGCGTTCTTTCCGTGGACCTGTGTGGCTGAGCGTGCCGCTGGGCCCCGACCCGTCCCCTGGAAAACCCCCACCGCCCGGGACGTGCATCGAACGCATACGCCTCTTGGTCTGCCGAGCGTTGTACGTGGGGACGGCTCCGCGCCCAGCCCGGGTCTGTACGTTCCCAAGGGGTGACCCGTGGAGACCAACGCGACCGAGAGCGGCCCCCTACACCGCCCTCCGCAGATGGCGGGCGTTTGGGAAACCTGCTCTTGCTGTCTCACCCCCTGGGGCCGGGGTCCCGTCCCGCTCTACCGACACCCCCTGGGGCCGGGGCCGGAGGCCTCGTGCAGCCGTCACCCCCTGCGGCGGGGGTGGTCAGGGATGTGGCTGGGGACCCGGGTAGGTGGGAAACCCCCTGGGGTAGGGGAAGCGCTACGCCCTCCGACTGGGGCTGAGGGCCCCAGGGAAAGTGGGAAACCCCTATGGCGGAGGCCCAGCGCAGGTGGGAAACCCCCCGGGGCGGGAGTGGCCGGGCTGGGGCTGAGGGCCCTAGAGAAGGTGGGAAAACCCTATGGCGAAGGCCCAGCGCAGGTGGGAAACCCCCTGCGGTGGGGTCGCGGTAGCTGCAGCGTTCACCCGTATGGGGCTGGGGACGGAGGTGATGCCTTCGCCGACCGTCTGGGGCGGGGGGAAACGTTCCCGCCGTGCTTGGAACCCCGAACAGGCCACCCCCGCATTCCGCAGCGTTAGAAGAGCATGCGCGCACGTGGGCTGGTCGCCTACGGCGACCCCCTGGAGGGGTGGGGGCGGGGCCCGGTGGGGCCCCGCCCCCTTTGGGGTGGCTCGGTCAGTCCTTCTTGCCGAGGGTTCCCAGGTAGAGCTCGATGACGTTCGGGTCGTTCAGCAGGTCCGCGCCCGTGCCCGTGTAGGCGTTGCGGCCCTGGTCCAGGACGTAGCCGCGGTCGCAGATCTGCAGGCAGCGACGGGCGTTCTGCTCGACCATGATCACCGAGACACCCGCCTCGTTGACCTGCTTGACCCGCTGGAAGACCTCTTCCTGGTAGAGCGGCGACAGGCCCGCCGTCGGCTCGTCCAGGAGCAGGACCGTCGGGTCCATCATCAGGGCCCGGCCCATGGCCACCATCTGGCGCTCACCGCCGGAGAGGGACCCGGCCTTCGCGCGGCGGCGGTCACCCAGGAGGGGGAACAGGCCCGCGACGAACCCGAAGCGCTCCGCGAACGCCTTCGGACGCAGGTAGGCCCCCATCTGGAGGTTCTCCTCGATCGTCAGCGACGGGAACACGTTCTGCGTCTGCGGAACGTAACCCACCCCGCGCTCCACCAGGCTGTGCGCCGGCAGACCCGCGATGCTCTTCCCCCGCAGGGTCAGACCGCCCTCACGGATCGGGATCAGCCCGAAGATCGTCTTGATCAGCGTGGACTTGCCCGCACCGTTCGGGCCGATGATCGCCACGACCTCGCCCTCGGTGAGGGTCAGCGTGCACCCGTTGAGGATGTTCACCCCCGGCACGTACCCGGCCACCAGCTCCTTGGCCAGCACCAGGTAGTCCTCCGGGGCACCCACCTCCACGGACTCCTCCATGGCGTGCTCCAGCAGCTCCTCACGGTGCTCCTGGGCGACCACGGCCTCCTCCGCCGCCTCCGGGATCTCGTCGAGATCGGGCTTCAGGTTCCCATTCTCACTCATTCAGTCCTCCTCACGGGAACCCAGATAGGCATCGATGACCTGCTGGTTCGAGCGGATGTCCGCCGGACGGCCCTCGGCGATGACCTGACCCTGGGCGAGCACCACGATCCAGTCGCTGATGCCCATGATCACATCCATGTCGTGCTCGACGAACAGGACCGTCTTGCCCTCGTCGCGCAACGACGTGATGTGGCCCAGCAGCGACTGCACCAGCGCCGGGTTCACACCCGCCATCGGCTCGTCCAGCATGATCATGTCCGGGTCGGTCATCAGCGCACGCGCCATCTCCAGCAGCTTGCGCTGGCCGCCCGACAGCGAACCCGCCATGTCGTCGCGCTTGGCGATCAGCTTGAAGCGCTCCAGCAGCTCCAGCGCACGCTCGGTGTTGGCCCGTTCCTGGCTCTGCCACAGCGGACGCGCGAACGCACCCGCCATCCGCTCACCCAGCTGGCCCTTGGCACCCAGCAACATGTTGTCGAGCACCGTCAACCGGGTCAGCGCCTTGGTCAGCTGGAACGTGCGCACCATGCCGGCCCGGGCCACCTGGTGGCCCTTCTTGCCACTGATCCGCTGTCCCTGGAACGACCACGTCCCCTGGTCCACCCGGTCGAAACCGGTCAGCAGGTTGAACAGGGTCGACTTGCCCGCACCGTTCGGACCGATCAACGCCGTGATCGTCCCCCGCTGCACCTCCAGGTGCTCCACGTCCACCGCGGTCAGACCGCCGAACGAACGCCGCACGTTGTCGACCACCAGGATCGGGTCGGCCTTGGTCGAACCGGGCACCGTCTCGGTGCCCACCATACGGTCGACCACCGTCTCGTCACTTGACATTGATCAGCATCTCCTTGCGGTCCCCGATCAGGCCCTGCGGACGGAACACGATCAACAGCACCAGCAGCAGACCCGCGAACGCCAACTGGAGCGCACCGTAGTCCGGGCCGTCCAGGAACGGCATCCACCCCAGGTCACGACCCAGGTACTTCAGCAGACCGTCGGTGAAGTTCATCAGGAACCAGAACGCCATCGCACCGATGACCGGACCCCACACACGACCCGCGCCGCCCAGCAGCAGGATCGCCCATAGGAAGAACGTCACCTGCGGCTTGAACTGGTCCGGCTGGATCGACGCCTGGTGCATCGCCATCATGCAACCCGCCAGCGCACCGATCAGACCGCCCAGCACCAGGATCTGCATCTTGTACGCGAACACGTTCTTGCCCAGGCTGCGGACCGCGTCCTCGTCCTCACGGATGCCCTTGATCACACGGCCCCACGGGCTGTGGATCAGCAACCACGTCAGACCCACCATCAGCAGCACCAGCGACCACGTCACCACCATCGTCCACAGGTGCGTACCCGTGTACGTGAGGTCACCGAAGCCGTACCGGCCGCCCGGCTCGAACGGGTTCAGGGTGCGGAAATCGCCCGCCAGGTTCTGCAGACCGTACACACCGCCGGTCACCGGCTCGGCGAACCCGGCCCGGTACACCAACCGGACGACCTCGGCCGCCGCGATCGTCGTGATCGACAGATAGTCCGCCCGCAACCGCAGCGTCGGGATACCCAGCAGCAGTGCCAGCACCAGCGCGCTCAGCAGACCCACACCGAAACCGACGATCAGCGGCAGGTCGAACACCGCCACGCTGATACCGACGCCGTACGCGCCCACCAGCATGAAGCCGACCTGGCCGAAGTTCAGCAGACCCGTGTACCCGAAGTGCAGGTTCAGGCCGATGGCCGCCAGCGCGTAGATCGCGGCGATCGGTCCGAGGGCCGACCGCACGGACTCGGCCAGGATAGAAAGGATGTCCATCGTCTTCTCTCCTAGCCGACCCGCTCAGCACGCCCGAGCAGACCCTGGGGCCTGACCAGCAGCATGAGGATCATCAACGCCAGAGCCCACGCCTGCATCAACTGCGACGGGAACCAGAGGGTGGACAGCATCGCCACCAGGCCGACGACGATACCGCCGACCATCGCACCGTAGGCCGTACCCAGACCGCCCAGGATCACCGCGGCGAACATCAGCAGCAGCAGACGGAAGCCCATCTCGTACTGCACCACCTGGTTGAGGCCGTACAGCACACCGCCCAGCGCCGCCAGACCGCCGCCCAGACCCCACACGTACAGGGTGACCCGGTCCACGTCGATACCCGACGACTCCGCCAGGTCCCGGTTGTCCGACACCGCACGCATCGCCTTGCCGATCCGGGTGAACTGCAGCAGACACGCCACCAGCACCAGGACCACCACGGCCACACCCATGATCACCAGGTCGCGCGGGGGCATCGCGATCGGCCCCAGGCGCACCACCTCCTGGATCTGGAAACCCGCGTACCGGCTGCGGTCCGCACCGAACAGCACGAGGATCACGTGGCGCAGGATCAGCGCCAGACCGATCGACACGATGAACATCTGGATCAGCGCCACGTGGCGGCGGCGCAGGGGACGCCAGATGTACCGCTCCATGGACGCGCCCAGCACGGCGCCCATCACCACGGCGATGCCGGCGGCGATCCACAGCGGGACCTTCCAGCCCACCGAGTCGCCCAGCACGCCCAGCACGGTCGCCAGCGCGATACCCGCGAAGATCGACGCCCACTGGGCGATGATCATGACGGTGCGCGTCAGCCTCGTCTCCAGGAACGCGCCGATGAGGACCGCGCCGCCCAGACCCGCGAAGACCGCGAGCAGGGAGTTGCCCATGCCCGCCGCACCGCTGCTGAACACCAGCGCGACCATCGCACCGAAGGTGACCATGTCGCCGTGGGCGAAGTTGATCATCCTGGTGGAGCCGAAGATCAGCGAGAGGCCGATCGCGGAGATCGCGATCACCAGGCCGAAGAGCAGGCCGGCCGCCGTCAGCTGGATGACCCGGTTGCCGAAGGAGCCGCCGGACCCGGTGGCGGGGGCGACCTCGCCCTCCTCCGCCGCCGCGTCGGTGTCCGGGCTCTCCGAGTCCGTGGCCGAGGGCGACTGGGTCCCCGAGGGCTCACCGCCACTGCCGGATTCCAAGGCGATGATCAGCGGACGCTGATCGTTCGCCGCGACCTCCACCTCGGTCTCGCCGTCGACGAGGATGGCCGTCTCTCGTACGGAGAACTCTGCGGGGACGGACTCCTGGTCCACCACGACGCGGTAGGTGCCCGGTCCGGGCAGCTCCACCACCCAATTTCCATCAGAGTCGGTTTCGGCTGCCCCGATCTCGTCCTCACCGTCGAACACCTGGATCGAGATGCCTTCGACACCCTGATCCCGGTCGTTCGGGTTGCGGATCTGACCCTGCAGCGCTTCACCGCCCTGTTCGTCCGCCGTGGCCGCCGGCCCAGGGATCACCAGGATGGCGGTGATCAGGGCGAGCAGCACGGTCACGAGGCGTGTGCGCACGCGCGCTCCTTGCGCATCTGAGGACAACGGAGCCGTATGCGCGCATTCGACACCGTTGTCCATTGCTGTTCGGTGCCGCGAGTTTAGCCCGGTTTACCCTGGTCATTCAGCTCCGCTTAAACCACGTGACCCAAATGTCATCCCATCGTGCAGAAACGAGACTCAACCGTCACGAAACCCCCCTTGACGCTGGACACTTGTCTCGTTTCCCACCTGCTGGGTGAGCGATCTGCACATTTCCCACATGTTTCCGGCGAGTCCGGACACGACGGAGGGGCCGCATCCGAGTGGATACGGCCCCTCTTCAGTCGTCCTGCGCGGCGTCCGTTAGGACTGCTTGCCGCCGAGGGTCTCCACGACCGTCTCGGCGACCTTGCGCATGGTCAGGCGGCGGTCCATCGAGTTCTTCTGGATCCAGCGGAACGCCTCGGGCTCGCTCATCCCGTGCCGGCTCTGGAGCAGGCCCTTGGCCTGCTCCACCAGCTTGCGGGTCTCCAAGCGCTCCTGGAGGCCGCCGACCTCGGCCTCCAGCGCCGCCAGCTCGGCGTACCGCGAGGTCGCCATCTCGATGGCGGGCACGAGGTCGGCCTTGCTGAACGGCTTGACCAGGTACGCCATCGCGCCGGCGTCGCGCGCCCGCTCCACCAGCTCGCGCTGGGAGAACGCGGTCAGGATCACCACGGGGGCGATGCGCTCCCCGGCGATCCGCTCGGCGGCCGAGAGGCCGTCGAGCACGGGCATCTTGATGTCGGTGATCACCAGGTCCGGTTTGAGCTCGCGCGCGAGCCGGATGGCGGCCTCCCCGTCCCCGGCCTCGCCCACGACGGCATAGCCGTCCTCCTCAAGCATCTCCTTGAGGTCCAGGCGGATCAGGGCCTCGTCTTCCGCGATCACCACGCGGCTCTGCGTCCTCGTCACGTACATGAGGTTACCGAGATCCGCTAGGATGCTGATCGTCGGGCCCGGCAATGCTGGCCAATCGTGACATCACCGTTGGCCGACCGTCGCCGGGCCAACGCCTAGGGGCCACCTTGAGACCGAACCGGACATAAGCCCCAAAGGCCCCGATAGCCCAACGGCAGAGGCAGCAGATTCAAAACCTGCACAGTGTGGGTTCAAATCCCACTCGGGGCACACACCAGACGAAAGCCGCCCATCGGGCGGCTTTCGTCGTTTCGGACATATCGCCCCTGACCTGGGAAGACGTACGCGGTTTGTCGTATGCGTGAGCAAGTCTGCACAGCATGTACTCACGCGACATCGTCGACAAAGCCCTCCGCCTCCACTCCCAAGGACACAGCGACCAGGCCGTCGCCAACGCCTGCGGCGTCTCCATCCACGCGGTCCGCCACTGGCGCTACGGTCAGCGGCGGCTCCTCGGCATGGAACCCAGCCGCAAGAACCGCCCGACCTACTGCCCCCTATGTCACGGAGAAGAGCTCAAGGCCAACGCCTACTCCTACCTCTTAGGGCTTTACCTGGGGGACGGCCACATCGTGCGAGGGCGACGTGACGTCTATGTCTTGTCGGTCTACTGCGATGAGAAGTACCCGCGCCTCATGGATCTGTGCGCGGAAGCCATGGAAGAGGTGTTCCCCATCCGGTCCTACCGGGTGTCCCGCGCTGGTGCTTGCACGGCGGTCCAGGCCTCCTCCAAGCACTGGTCCTGCCTGTTCCCCCAACACGGACCCGGCATGAAGCACACACGGAAGATCCAGTTGGAGGCATGGCAGCAAGCGGTCGTGGAGGCACACCCGCAAGAGTTCATCAAGGGACTCATGCACTCTGACGGGTGCCGAGGAAACAACCGGGTTCGCCGCCGGACACGTACAGGCTGGAAGTACTACGACTACCCCAGGTACGAGTTCGTCAACGCCTCTCAGGACATCGTGGGTCTACTGACCGCCGCTCTCGACCTGCTGGGCATCCCCTGGAAGAGCAGGATCCAGCGGCGTCCTCCTCACCAGGACAAGATCATCATCGCGGTCGCAACGAAGGACGCCGTCGCCCGCCTCGACGAGTTCGTCGGCCCCAAGAGCTAACCGGGAGGTTTGAGACCGAGTGAGCCGAGGCTGGTCGGGTGGGCGGTTCGGGCGGGGCGGAACCGGTGTAACTACCCGGCCGGTTCGGCACAAAAAGGGCCTTTTGTCACTTCATGGCCGGGCAAGGCGGGTCTAACCGGTCACATCACGGCCACAACCTGAGTACAACCCGTGGGTTCGGTCGCCGACGCAGGTCGGCTTCGATGATCCTTGAGAATCGGAGACGGGTTCTCGGGAGAGGAGCAGCCGGTGCTGACCGTGGCGGCCGGGGTGTTCGGCGCACTGGTGATCGGCGCCTGGGTCGTGGTGGCCTGGGGGTCCGGTCGGCGTCGCCCGTGGCTGCTGACACCGGTCGCGCTGCTCGTGGTGGTGCTGGTGGCGGTGGCGCCCGGGTGGGCGTTCCTGCCGGCGGTGGCGCTGGCGGCGGGCTCCTTCGTGGAGCTGGTGCTGGGCTCGCGGGAGTCGCCCGCGCTGCGCACCCGGGACGCGGACGCTCCGTTGAGCACCGAGCGGTGGGCGGCCGCGGTGGCCGCGCCGTTCCGGGTGGCGCTGGCCGAGCCCTGGGACGTGGTGGCGCGGCCGACGCTGCGCAGGCAGTACCGGCGATTGCTGGAGCGGCAGTGGGGTGTGACGGACCGCGAGTCGCTGCTTGCGGCGATCGACCGGCAGATGGACGACCTGCACCAGGGCGCCAGCCTGGACCTGGTGGTCGACCTGGCGGCCGGTGTCGCGCGTTCGCGGCTGCCGCGCGAGCAGGGCGGCCACTCCACGGGGGAGCAGGTGCGCCTGACGCCGGAGCAGGTGGGCCGGCTGCGGATGGTGACCGGGGTCGCCGAGGGCGACGAGACGGTGATCATCGGCGCCTACCAGTGGTGGAAGTCGGTGCACGTGATCCGGCTGGTGTGCGGGGGCGCGACCCTGGACTGGCTGAGTCCGGTGGAGTCGCAGACGACCCTGCGCCGGGTGGCCTCGGACCTGCAGCGGCGGTACTCGTCGTGGCAGCAGTTGTCGATGGCGTTCCACGCGGGCTACCTGTTGTGGCCGGAGAAGGGTGTGGAGGGCGACCACGGCGGTACGGACCGGGTGTGGGCGGCGCTGGGGATGCTCACGGAGGATCCGCGCAGCCCGTGGAACCTGCTGCCGTGGGACATGCCGCTGGAGCGGGTGATCCCGGAGTCGGGCGGTCAGGAGCAGGAGTCGCACCGCTGACCGGGTCCGGTCCCGGTCCGCGGGCGCGGCTCATACGCCCCGGACCGGTAACCGGACGGTGAGTGGCGTCAGCTTCCGTCCAGGGCGACGGTGTCGCCGAGGCGGTGGACGCGCAGGGAGTTGGTGGAACCGGTGGTTCCGGGCGGGCTGCCCGCCACGATGACGACCTTGTCACCCTTGGTGTAGTCGCCGAGCTGGAGCAGTTCGCTCTCGACCTGGCGGACCATGTCGTCGGTGTTGTCGACCCAGGGGACGAGGTTGGTCTCGACGCCCCAGGTCAGGGACAGGCGGCCGCGGGTGCTGGTCTCGGTGGTGAAGGCCAGCAGCGGGATGGGCGAGCGGTAGCGCGCCAGGCGGCGGGCGGTCTCGCCGGACATGGTGAAGGCGACCAGGGCCTTGGCGCCGATGGTGGCGCCGATCTCCGCGGCGGCGCGGGCGATGGCCCCGCCGGTGGTCTCGGGCACCCGGTTGAGGATGTGCGAGGCGCGCAGGGATTCCTGTTCGGCGGCGCTGATGATGCGCGCCATGGTCTCGACGGTCTCGACGGGGTACTGGCCGACGCTGGTCTCTCCGGAGAGCATGACGGCGTCGGCGCCGTCGAGGACGGCGTTGGCGACGTCGGAGGCCTCGGCGCGGGTGGGCCGGGGGGCTCCGATCATGGATTCGAGCATCTGCGTGGCGACGATGACGGGTTTGGCCTTGTCGCGGCAGCGTTCGACGGCGCGCTTCTGCACCATGGGGACGTTTTCGAGGGGGAGTTCGACGCCGAGGTCGCCGCGGGCGACCATGACGGCGTCGAAGACCTCGATGATGTCCTGGAGGCGTTCGACGGCCTGGGGTTTCTCGACCTTGGCGATGAGGGGGACGGTGATGCCCTCCTCGTCCATGATGCGGTGGCATTCCTCGGCGTCGGCGGGGCTGCGCACGAAGGAGAGGGCGACCATGTCGACCTTGTTGCGCAGGGCCCAGCGGAGGTCTTCCTCGTCCTTTTCGGTGAGGGCGGGGACGCTGACCGCGACGCCGGGGAGGTTGAGTCCCTTGTGGTTGGAGACGGTGCCGCCGTAGATGACCTTGGTGTGGACATCGGTGCCGGTGGTCTTGGTGCATTCCAGCACGACGCGGCCGTCGTCGATGAGGACGCGGTCGCCGGGGCGGACGTCTCCGGGGAGTCCTTGGTAGGTGGTGGAGACCCGGTGGACGTCGCCGGGGACATCGTCGGTGGTGATGGTGAACTCGTCACCGACGTTGAGTTCGACGGGTCCGTCGGCGAAGGTGCCGACGCGGATCTTGGGACCCTGGAGGTCGGCGAGGACGCCGACCGCTCGTCCGACGTCCTCGGCGGCGGCTCGCAGGTTCGCGAGGTTGGCGCTGTGGTCGTCGTGGGTTCCGTGGCTGAGGTTGAGTCGGGCGACGTCCAGTCCGGCGCGGACGAGCTTGCGGAGGATCTCCGGGCTCGACGTGGCGGGACCGAGGGTCGCGACGATCTTTGCTCGACGTGTCACGGGTAACACTTTAGAGCGTCCGGGGGATGCAGTGGTCTAAACCAGGTTGCGAATGGACGTATCTCAGGCTGCGCGAAGGCGAATGGGGGCGGTGCAGAAACGTTCGCGCGGGTGTGTCAGCGGTCGTGCCGGGGGGTGGGCACGCCGTGTTCGAGGCGTCCGTAGGCGCGCAGGATGCGCAGTCGCTGGATGGTGCGGATGCCTTCGAGTTCGAGGGTGGCGGTGGTGTCCCAGTGGTCCCAGTCGGCGTTCCAGCCGCCGTCGGCGCGCTGGGTCTTTTCGAGGTGGTCG
>NZ_JBJJBV010000241.1:0-10117 GCF_045446735.1 Nocardiopsis protaetiae | reverse complement strand
CACGCCCGGGACCCGAACGCGCCCCACCTTGGCGCGAAGATTCCATACCCATGGGTATCCGACACCCGCGAGCACGCTAACGTCGTCCCATGAGCGTCGCGCCGCACGCCGGCCCCTCACCCCGAACCCCGCGCGACCAGGTCCGCCGCCGCCTCCTGGACGCGGCCGCCCGCGTCTTCGCCGAACAGGGCTACGCCGGCAGCCGCCTGGACGACATCGCGCGCACCGCCGGGTTCACCAAGGGCGCCGTCTACTCCAACTTCGGCGGCAAGCACGACCTCTTCGCCGCCGTCCTGAGCGAGCGCTCCGCCACCGAGGCCGACGCCGTCGCCGCCCACGCCCGCGACTCCGCCCCGGCCGCCGCCCTGGATGGCATCGCCCGCGACGTCGCCCGCCGCGTCACCCAGGACACCGAACGCGGCCGCCTGGGTCTGGAGTTCGCCGCCCACGCCACCCGTGACACCCCCACCCGCGAGGCCGTCGCCCGCATGCGCCGCACCCAGCGCGCCACCACCGCCGAGGCCGTCACCCGCCTGGTCGAACGCGGCCTGCCGCTGGCCACCGACCCCGCCACCGCCGCGCTCATCGTCCACGCCCTGGCCAACGGCCTGTCCATGGAGTACCTGGCCGACCCCGACGGTGTCGACGCCGACGCCGTCGAACACACCCTGGCCGCCGCCCTGACCGCGCTCACCGCCGCGGCTCCCGCCGTGCCCGCGCCCGCGAACGACATCGACGCCGAACCCGGAGACCTCGTATGACCGTCCGCTCCACCGCCGCGGCGACCGCCGCACTGCTCCTGGCCACCACCGCCTGTGCCGCCGGCCAGGACCCCGAACCGGAGCAGGAGAGCTTCGCCCCCGCCTCCGACCTGCTCACCATCGACGCCGACAACGGCAACCTGCGCGTCTCCCCCGGCGACGTCGAAGCGGTCGAGGTCACCCGCTGGATCTCCTCCAGCTCCCTGCTGGGCGACCCCGAGGCCTCGTGGGAACTCCTCGGCGACACCCTCGAACTGCGCGTGCGCTGCGGGGCCTTCACCAACTGCGAGGTCGAGTACGAGATCGTCGTCCCGGAGGGCACCACCCTCACCGTGCTCGGCGACAACGGGGACATCACCGCGTTCGGCTTCGCCGAGCCCCTGACCGCGACCACCGACAACGGCCGTGTCTCGGTCGCCGACATCTCCGGCCCCCTCACCCTGACCAGCGAGAACGGCGATCTCATCGGCCAGGGGATCAGCTCCGCCGAGGTGGCGGCCACCACCGACAACGGCCGTGTGGAGCTGGAGCTCACCGCCGTCCCCGACGCCGTGACGGTGCACACCGACAACGGGGACGCCGAGATCACGCTGCCCGACGCCGCCTACGCCGTGGCCGCCTCCTCCGACAACGGCGAGGTGGTCACCGAGGTCACCACCGACGCCGACAGCGCCCACCGGGTGGAGGCCGTCAGCGACAACGGCCGCATCCGCCTGCTCACCGCCGCGGTCTGAGCCGCGCCGGTGCCGCGGCGATGACGCAGCGGTGCCGCACAGGTCCCGCGGCGGTGACGCCGGTGCCGAAGCGGTGCCACGGCGGTATCACCGCTATGCCGCCGGTGTGCCGCCGGTGCCACAGCGGTGACGCGGCGATGCCGCACCGGTGTCGCCGGTGCCGCGGTCTCCGCACCCCGGCCGGCCGGACCTCAGGCCCGGTCGGTCGCCACGACCTCCAGCGGGCGGGCCCGCCACGCCTCCCAGTCGGCGCTGATCGCCCCCGCCGCGGCCAGCAGCAGCGGCAGGTGCCCCTCGACCAGGGTCTCCACCGAGGTCTCGGCGGCGTGCGCGTTGACGTTGACCGCCGCCGTCACCCGGCCCGACCCGTCGCGGATCGGCGCGGCCACCGACCGGATGCCCGGCGCCAGCTCCTCGTCGGTCAGCGCCCAGCCGCGCGCCCGCACCTCCCGCAGCACCGCGTCCAGCTCGGCCCGCTCCAGCGGCCGGTGCGCCCGCACCCCGGCCCGGGAGGGCTCGGCCAGCACCCGGTCCAGCTCCTGCGACGCCAGGTCGGCCAGCAGCACCTTGCCCAGCGAGGTGGACGCGGCGGGGAACCGGGTGCCGATGGTGACGGCCAGGGTGACCAGCTTGGGCACCGCCACCCGGGCCACGTACACGATGTCGGAGCCGTCGAGCTGGGCGATCGAGCACGACTCCCCGGTGCGCGCCACCAGGCCGCGCAGGTGCGGGACGGCCAGGTCCCACAGGTTCTGGGAGCCGATGTAGGCCGTCCCCAGCTCCAGCACCCGGGGGGTCAGCGCGAACACGCCGTCCCCGGAGCGCACGTACCCGAGCTGTTCCAGGGTGATGAGGATGCGCCGGACCGTGGGCCGGGCCAGCCCGGTGGCCGCGGCCACCTCCGACAGGGTCATCGAGGGCCGCTCGGGGCCGAAGCACCGCAGCACGTCCAGCCCGCGCGCGAGCGCCTCGATGAAGTCGGGGGTGCTGTCTCGACGCATGGACGACCTTTCCGGCTCTCCGGTTCTTCGGGGCCGCTCGGCGCCCGGGGACACGGGCGCGCCCGGGCGGGCCCGCGGTGCGGCATCGCCAGGCCTGCACGGCGACGCACGGCAAGGGTGCGGCCGCCCGTGTCACCGGCGCGAGCGCCGGACCGAACGCGCACGCCCACAGGACAAACCCTAGCGCCCCGGCCCCAGGGCCCCGCGGACCCCGTGTCAGGCCTCCTCTCGGGCCAGGTCTCAGGCCTCCCGCAGACCTCGCCTCAGGCCTCCTCCCGGGCGCGGGCCAGCACCGCCCGCCTGCGCAGCAGCACCGGCAGCGCGGTCGCCGCGCCCAGCGCGACCGCGGCCGCGCCGACCCACCACGGGTATTCGGCCATCCCCAGCAGGGCGTCCACCGAGTAGGCCCCGGGCCCGGTGAACGCCAGCGCCGCGGCGACCACCCCGTAGGCGAGCGCGACCTCGTACCCGCCCTGGTGCGCCCACAGCCCCTTGTCGGCGTTGGCGGAGGCCGCCACGATCATGGTCCCGCACACGATCGCCGCCCCCAGCGGCACCAGCGTCCCGGTCAGCAGCAGTACCGCGCCCGCCGTCTCCGACGCCGCGGCGGCCACCACCATCGGCCGGGCGGGCCGGAACCCCAGGCTGTGGAACAGCGGAGCGGTCCCGGCCAGCCCGGACCCGCGGAACCAGCCCAGGGTCTTCTGGGCGGCGTGGCCGAGCAGCAGCAGCGCCAGGGCGGCGCGCAGCAGGAGCAGGCCCTCGTCCACCGCCCTCACCCCTGCTTCGGCTGGAGCACGAAGTCGAACTCCGCGGTGGCGAACGGCCCGTCCATCCGGCTGCCGTCCGGCGCGGTCCCGGACCGGTGGCGTTCGAACGGCACCACCAGCTCCGCCTTGGTCCCGAACACCACGTCGTCGTCGAGGTAACGGGTGCCCTCCTCGAAGATGTGCGTGACGAGCCGCTCGTACCCGGGCTCCTCGATGAGGAAGTGGATGTGCGCGGGCCGGAAGTGGGAGATGGCGGTGCGCCCGATCAGGTCGCCCACCGGCCCGTCCATCGGGATGGTGTACCCCAGCGGGACCACGGTGCGCAGGCAGTACGCCCCGTCGGGCCGGGCCCGGTACTTGGCGCGCAGCCGCGCCTCCTCCACCTCCGGCAGCTGCGCCTCGTACACCCCCTCCCCGTCGGCCTGCCACACGTCCAGGACGGCCCCGGGCACGGGCTCCCCGGCCAGGTCGCGGACGGTGCCGTGGACGAACAGGGGTGTGCCGTCGATCCCGGCGGCCATGTTCCAGCCGTAGGGGGCGGCCGGGGACCCGTCGATGTGGAAGGGCCCCAGCACGGTGGCGGGGGTGGCGGCCGGGTCGAACCGGTGGTTCATCTGCACCACCAGCATGCTCAGGCCCAGCACGTCCGAGGCGAGGATGAACTCCTCCCTCTTGTCGTCGCTGATGTGCCCGGTGTCGGCGAGCCAGCGCATGGCCGCCGCCCACTCCTGCTCGGTGAGGTGGACCTCGCGGGCGAACGCGTGCAGGTGGCGGACCAGGGCGGTCATGAGTTCGGCGAGCCGGGGCGTCCCGGCGGTGGCCCACCGTCGCAGGGCCAGCTCGGTGATGTTGTCCTCAGTGGCGTGGGGCATCGTCGTCTCCGGGGGGAAGGCGGGTGGCGTTGCGGTCGACGAGCAGGTAGGCGTCCATGGCGACGGGGTGCTCGCGCTCCTCGGCGAGCTGGCCCAGCAGCCCGCCCGCCCGGGCCAGCAGCGCGAACCCGCGCAGCAGGTCCACGGGCAGTCCCAGGTCGGCCAGGGCGGCGCCGCACACCCCGGCCCCGTTGAGGACGAGCCTGCGGCCCAGCACCTGTTCGTGGACCCGGCCGATGGCCTGGAACAGCCGCAGGTGCGGGCCCTCCTGGTCCTCTTCGCGGGCGATGCGGACCAGGGCGGGGGTGCGGGGGTCGCCCTCCTTGTGGACGGGGTGGCCCAGGCCCGGGATGATCCGGCGGGCGGCGCGTTCGGCGGTGACGGCCTCCAGGGCCAGGGCGTCCCAGCCGGCGTCGTCGGCGGGCTCGTCCCCGGCACGGGCCAGGGTGTCGGCGAGGAACCTCCCGGTGTCCTCGGTGACGCCCAGGAACCGGGAGCCGCCGCCCAGCAGCCCGGCGGCCAGGGCGCCCTGGAGGGAGTCGGGGGCGCTGAGGTAGGTGAGGCGGGCGGCGATGGCGGTGGGGGTGAACCCGTGGTCGGCCAGCGCCACCAGGCAGGCCTCGAACAGCCGGACCTGGCCGGGGGCGGGCCTGCGCCGGGCGACCATCCAGAACACCAGCTCACCGAACCCGACCTTTCCCATGAGGTCGTCGGCCAGGTCGCGGCCGAGCAGGGTGATGCTGGACGTGGTGGAGGTCCCCAGCGCGGTGGGGAACTCAGGCCGCCCGCCGCCCGAGGCGTCCGGGCCGGGTGCGGAGTCGGCGGGTGCAGGGTCAGCGGGCACGGAGTCGGCGGACGAGGGGTCGGTGGTCACGGAGTCGGCCGCCACGGGGGCGGCGGGCACAGAGCCAGCGGGCACGGGATCGGACGGGGCAGAGCCAGCGGGTACGAGGTCGGCGGACGGGGGATCGGTGGACGCAGGGTCGGTCGGGGCAGAGCCAGCGGGTACGAGGTCGGCGGACGGGGGATCGGTGGACGCAGGGTCGGTCGGGGCAGAGCCAGCGGGTACGGGGTCGGCGGGCACTGGGTCGGGGCCAGGACCGGAGCCGGAGCCGGGGCCGGGTTCAGGGTTCACGGTCGTCCTCCTCCGACTCCAGCCAGGCGCGGATCTCCTCGGTGTGCTCGCCCAGGCGCGGCGGCGGCAGGTCGTAACGCGGTGCGCCGCGCGAGAACGTGATGGGGTGGCGCACCCCCGGCACCGCGTCCTCCCCCGTCCCGGCCGACACCACCGGCCCCAGCCCCAGCCCCTCGGCGAAGGCGACCCCCTCGGCGATGGAGTTGATGGGCGCGCAGGGCACCCCGGCGTCGATGAGCAGGTCGAACCACTCGGCCCGGGTGCGGGCGGCCAGCGCTCCCACCAGGTGCGGCCGCAGCTCGTCGCGGCGGGCGGTGCGGTCCTGGTTGCGGGCGAAGCGCGGGTCCCCGGCCACCCCGGGAATGCCCAGCACGTCGCAGAGCCGCGCGAACTGGCGGTCGTTCCCGGCGATGACGATGAGGTCGCCGTCGGCGGTGGGCAGCGGCTCGTAGGGGAACAGACTGGGGTGGGCGTTGCCCATGCGGTGCGGCACCACCCCGGCGGCGGCGTAGGCGCCGCTCTGGTTGACCAGGCCGGACAGGGCCGAGGACAGCAGGTCGACCGACACGCGGCGGCCCCGCCCGGAGCGTTCGCGCTCGTGCAGGGCGGCCAGGATGCCGACGGCCGCGTGCAGGCCGGTCACCACGTCGAACACCGAGATCCCGGCGCGGTAGGGCGGGCCGTCGGGGTCGCCGGTCAGGCTCATCAGCCCGGAGATCGCCTGCACCATGAGGTCGTAGCCGGGGATGCGGGCGCCCGCGCCGTCGCCGAACCCGGAGATGGAGGCGTAGACGACCCGGTCGTTGCCGGCCGCGACGGTGGCGTGGTCCAGGCCGAACCGCTCCAGCGCCCCGGGGCGGAAGTTCTCGATGAGCACGTCGCAGCGCCGGGCCAGGGTGCGGGCGGCCTTGAGGTCGCCGGGGTCGGTGAGGTCCAGGACCACGGACCGCTTGTTGCGGTTGACCGACAGGTAGTAGGTGGCCCGGTCGCCGCGCAGGGGTGGTGACCAGGTGCGGGTGTCGTCGCCCGCGGGGGACTCCACCTTGATCACCTCCGCGCCCAGGTCGGCGAGCAGCATCGTGGCGTAGGGACCCGCCAGGATCCGGGAGAAGTCCGCGACCAGGAGGCCGGAGAGCGGCCCCTGGGGGGCGTCCTGCATCGAGACGACCTTTCGTTGACCGCTGTACGGACTTGCGTCCGAAATCATCGTCGGATGATCGCACCCCCGTGTCAAGAGCGCTCTTCGCGCCAGAACAGGCACCCACAGGGACACCGGAGAAAATCCCGCCCACGCCATTGACAAGTGACCTGAGCCACATTCACCCTTGTCTCACCCAAGGAGATCGCTTGGCGGACGAGCGTCCGATCACCTGCGCCCCCCGGGAGAGGTCGCCATGACCCATCACTCCTCCGACCACCGGCCCAGCCCCCGCCCCAGTCCCGTCCCCGAGCCGGGACGGCCCCTGGTCTTCCGCAACGGCACCGTCCTGACCATGGACGCCGCCGGCACCGTCCTGGCCGACACCGACGTCCTCGTCGTCGGCGACCGCATCGAGGCCGTCGGGCCCCGCCTGGCCGTCCCCGACGGCACCCGCGAGATCGACGCCGCCGGCGGCATCGTCATGCCCGGCATGATCGACACCCACCGCCACACCTGGCAGACCGCCCTGCGCGGGTACGGCGCCGACTGGACCCTCACCCAGTACTTCGTGTGGTTCTACCTGGAGTGGGGCGCCCGCTTCCGCCCGCAGGACATCCACGCGGGCAACCTCCTGGGCGCCTGGGAGGCCCTGGACGCCGGGGTCACCACCACCGCCGACTGGTCCCACGGCCTGATCACCCCCGAGCACGCCGACGCCGCCGTCGACGCCCTGGAGGAGGTCCCCACCCGGTACGTGTTCGCCTACGGCAACATCCACGCCGCCCCCTGGGAGTGGACCGCCTCATCCGACTTCCGCGCCTTCCACGAACGCCGCTTCCACGGCGGGGGCGACGACATGCGCGGCTTCCAGCTGGCGTTCGACGTCACCGGGGAGGAGAGCTTCCCCGAAAAGGCGGCGTTCGAGGCCGCCCGGGAGCTGGGCGCCGAGGTCACCACCCACGCCGGGGTATGGGGCGCCACCGGCGACGCCGGCATCCGCCTCATGCACGACCACGGGTTCATGACCCCCGGCACGATCTACGTCCACGCCGCGTCCCTGTCGGAGGACTCCTACCAGCGCATCGCCGCCACCGGCGGCTCGGTGTCGGTGTCCACCGAGAGCGAGCAGAGCGCCGGGCAGGGCTACCCGCCCACCTGGCGGCTGCGCCGCCACGGCATCCCGGTCTCCCTGTCCATGGACACCGGCGTGTGGTGGAGCGCCGACCTGTTCAGCGCCATGCGCTCGACCCTGGGCGCGGACCGCTCCCGCGAGCACCTGCGGGCGCACGAACGCGGGGACACGGTGACCCACAGCCACCTGCGCGCCGAGCAGGTGGTCGCCTGGGCCACCCGCGGCGGCGCCCGCGCCCTGGGCCTGTCCCACGCCGTCGGCAGCCTGGAGGCGGGGAGGAAGGCGGACGTGGTGCTGCTGCGCAACGACGCCTCACCCGTGATGTTCCCGCTGCTCAACCCGTACGGGCACGTCGCCTTCCAGGCCCAGCGCGCGGACGTGCACACCGTGCTGGTCAACGGCCGGGTGGTCAAGCACGAGCACCGGCTGGTCGGCGCGGACCTGGGGGCGGTGCGCCGCGAGGTGGAGTCCACCCTGGAGTACCTGCGCGGGGAGCTGGGCGAGCGGGCCTGGGCGCAGGGCATGAACCCCGACGTCCCGCACACCGAGGTGCTGGACAACCCCTACACCTACACCGGGTTCCGCGATGCCTCGACCCATCGGCGGAAGGAGAGCGCCGCCGAGGGGTGAGGCGGCACCCGACGGGGCCGGGGTGGCGAGCGGGGTCGCCCCGGCCCTCCCCTGTCCCGTCCCCTCGACCGGTACCGCCCTTCGCCCGGCGGTGGTGGTCAGACTGCCCGGTGGGACGCCAGCCGGACCAGCAGCTCGTCCAGCAGGGCCGCCTCGCCGGGGGTGAGCGCCCCCTCGGCCCCGTCCCCGGACAGCAGCACCCGCAGCGCGTTGGCGTGCGCGGACACCCCGGTGCCCCCGGTACCCCCGGAGTCCTCCGCGGGGGCGGGGTCGGTCACCACGGCGGCCAGCACGGCCTCGCGCACCGCCTCCGACAGGCGCGGGTCGTCCTCGCCCCGTTCAATGAGGCTCAGCACCAGGCCGACGCCCGCGGTGTGGATCATCTCCGCGGCGGTCTCGGCGTCGATCGCCAGCCGCCCGGCCTCGGCGACCCGGCCCACCAGGCCCCGCAGGATCCCGCGGGCCCGGGCCGCCGCCGCGCCGCCCTCCCGCGAGGCGCCGGGGGCGTACATCAGCACGTAGTGGGCGGGGTTGTCCAGCCCGAACCGGACGTGCAGGTCCCAGCCCGCGCGCAGGTCCCGCACCGGGTCCCCGGAGGGTTCCTGGGCCTGTTTCCCGGCCAGGTAGCGGTCGAACCCGTCGGCGGCCACCGCGTCGAACAGCCCGGCCATGTCCCCGAACAGCCGGTAGAGGGTGGGCGGCTGCACCCCGGCGGCGGCGCTCACCGAACGCGTCGTGACGGCCTCGCGCCCCTGCCGGGTGAGGATGTCCGCGGCGGCGTCGATGACCCGCCGCCGTGTGTCCTGCCTGTCTCCCATGCACCCCAGGCTATCAACGGTAACAAATTCGTGTTATCCCCGGGCGGCGGCGTGCCCGCGCCGCGGGCCGACCCGTCAGCGTGCCACCCTGCGGGCGCCGAAAACGCAGGTAGTACCCTCATGGCGGCCCATCCCACCCCACGAAACAGGGACATCCGTGCGCGACATCGTCATCTTCTCCGGCAGCGCCCACCCCGAGATCGCCCAGGAGATCTGCCACGAGCTCGACAAGCCGCTCTCCCCCACCCGCGTCTCCCGGTTCGCCAACGACTGCCTGGAGGTCCAGCTCCAGGACAACTGCCGTGAACGCGACGTGTTCATCATCCAGCCGCTCGTCCCCCCGGTCCAGGAGAACCTGGTGGAGCTGCTGCTGATGCTCGACGCCGCCCGCGGGGCCTCCGCCGCCCGCACCACCGTGGTCATGCCGCACTTCGCCTACGCCCGCTCCGACAAGAAGGACGCGCCGCGCATCTCCATCGGCGCCCGCCTGGTCGCGGACCTGCTCTCCACCGCGGGGGCCGACCGGGTGCTGACCATGACGATGCATTCGCCGCAGGTCCACGGGTTCTTCAGCGTCCCGGTCGACCACCTGCACGCCCTGGGGGAGCTCGCCTCGCACTTCCGCGGCTACGACCTGTCCAACACCGTGGTCGTCTCCCCCGACTTCGGCAACGCCAAGGCCGCCTCGGCGTTCGCGCGCCGCCTGGACACCCCGGTGGCCGCCGGCGCCAAGCAGCGCTTCAGCGACGACAAGGTCAGCATCACCTCGGTGATCGGCGACGTCGCCGACCGGGACGTGATCATCCTGGACGACGAGGTCGCCAAGGGCAGCACCGTGGTGGAGCTGATCGAGCGGTTGCGCGAGCGCAAGGTGCGCTCCATCCGGGTGGCCTGCACCCACGGCCTGTTCACCGACGGCGCCCTGGACCGGCTGACCGCGATGGACGACGTCACCGAGATCGTGTGCACCAACACGGTGCCGCTGGCCCCGGAGAAGGCCACGCCCAAGCTGACGATGCTGTCGATCGCCCCGGCGCTGGCCGAGGCGATCCGCCGCATCCACAACGGCGAGTCCGTCAGCGCCCTGTTCGACGTCTCCTGACCCCGCGGGCCCGCGCCGCCA
>NZ_JBJJBV010000240.1:0-10329 GCF_045446735.1 Nocardiopsis protaetiae | reverse complement strand
GCTCCGCTCGCCGGGCGAGCGCGCGATCGCCCGGCTCAAGCAGTGGGACATCCTGCGCCGCCTGCGCTGCTGCCCGCAACGCGCCGGCCAGATCACCCGCGCGGTGCTGGTCCTTCAGCTCCGAGAAGCAGGATGAAAAAGGCTCAATGGAGACCGCTTCGATGGTCTCACCATTGTACGTAACGGTTGAACCGGTCATTTTTTCGACTCCAGGAAAGAGTGCTTCTGGTTTTTTGTTCAGAAATTTATCTCTGGCATGTCATGCCAGGATTCAACGAATCCATCGCTGGATTCATAGTCGTTTTTTGCAATCTCAGAAGCCCCTTCCTGGATGCCATTGGCGAGGGAAAGCCCATTTCTTTGGACTGTTGCTATTTCTGGCTCTAGTTCGAATTTAAAGTTTAGGTAGCCAGAGGAGATCCAACCGGCTTTTCCTGCCATGTCGTCCATGAGTGAGCTGAATGTCTCGTCCAGTCCAACCATCGCTTCGGCTAGTGCCGTCGCCTGCTCGCCTTTTGTCGCGGCCGCCCAGGTGTTGGCGCCGGTTCCTTCTTCGCTCATTTGTTGGCATGCTCTCTTTTTGGCTTCGGAATTTAGGGATGATTTAAATGTCTATCGCGTTCCGGTGGGTGGATTGGCGATCGGGGTCGACGCATGTTCCCTGGGGCTTTCGAATCGGGTTTCCGATTATTCTCTTGACTCCCTGATTTGTGATTTAAATGACTTGTGCGTCCTTGGAGTTTGGTATTTCGGTGGGGTAATCATTATCGGTCGCCCTGTTGGGTGTGGCCGGAATGGGTGGGTGTTCTCAGTTGTTGGGTAATGGTTTGAATGCTCCCAGTTTCTCCATGTTTGTCCGGAACCAGAATTGTGGCCGCTCTGCTCGCTGGTGCAGTTGGGGTCTTCTGTATTATTTGCCCTTTAGGTTTCGCTGGTCACATTTTATTCTCGTGTTTGACAAGTGATTATCAATCGTGCAGGTCCTTGAACTCAGTGGTTCGGGCGCGGATCAGTGCGGAGATCGCGTCGGTGGTGCGCAGGGTGAGGGGGAGGTCGAAAGAAGCCACGGGGGTTCCTCAGCAGAAGCGGGGACGGGGGGAGGAGGCCGGGATCAGGGGGGAGGACCGAGGTCAGGGGGAGGCAGGACCGGGGACCGGGGAAGGGCGCAAGGGGACAGGGATCAGTAGAAGTTGACGTTGCCCAGCCCGGGCGGCACGTGGTGGGTGGCGTCGGCGAGCTCCTCGGAGCTCTCCAGGTCGTTGAGGGCGACCTCGCTCGCCCCCGCCTGGATGTTGTCGGCCAGCTGCAACCCGTGCGTCTGCACGTCCACGAACCCCTGGAGGTGGCGCTCGCGGAAGGACCGCCACCCGGCCTCCACGTCCTCTTCGCCCGCCACCCGGATCGCGTCGTCCACCGTCAGGTCGAACGCGTCGGCCAGCCCGGCCATCGCCGCGGCCAAGGCCTCGGCGTCCTCACCGCCCTGCCGCGCCTCGTTCGGATTCGCACCGGTTCCACCGCTCATGCGAAATGTGACCTTCCCAGAGGGTGATAGAGCCCCTCATGAACCTTGTGTCGCAAGACTCCTGCTTGTCGCCATAAGTTACCGCTCCGCACTGAGAGCAATGGATTCACCCTGGGGGCTATGGCCTGCGACCTGGGTTTCCAGTGGAACCCGTGACCACTTCCGGTCAACCAGAGATGCCCGGTGCAAGAGGTCCACAGCGATTCATCGGGTCCTGTCCAGTCGGACTTGGGTGAGATGCCCCCGATCTCGTCGGCCCCGGTCGTTGCTCGGCCCGCACACATATCGCGGTCGCCATGCTTGTCCGACTGTGGTCCGGCCGGGTGCCGGCCGAGGTGTCCTGCGGGTTTTCGGGGCCCTCCCTCGATGCTCACACTCAACTTGATGGAAGTCTGTTGACATGGTTTTCGATTTACTGTTCACTGAACGTGTTCGCACGATGCGTGCCGCGCCTCCCCAGAGGCGGGCGGTCGTGCATCCCCTGCCCCGCCTCCTCGTTCCCCGCTGCGTGCCATCAGGTGTGCGCCGGGCGGCGGAGGCGCAGTCGAGAACCCCGTGAACCCCCGGAAACCGATAACGGAGACCTGTATGAGCACCCTTGTGGCCCTTGCCGCGGAAGCCGCGTCCGGCATCGTCGCGGCCATGACCAGCGATGCCTGGTCGCAGATCCGTGAGCTCTGCGCGGCCTTCCTGCGCCGCCACCTCACCGGTGAAGACGAGGCCGGTGCGATGTCCGACCTCGACGCCCACCACCGATCCCTCTCCGTCCTGCCCGAGCAGGCCCTCGGTGCGACGGCCGATGCCTATGCCCAGGTCACGGCCGACCGCCTCACCGCTCTGCTGGAGGGCTCGCCCGAATCCGCGGACGATCTCCGTGCCCTGCTGGCGAAGACGAACGAGCACCTGGCCGCCGCCCCGCCGAAGGTCGAGATCACGCTCGACAACGTCCGCGCGGGCCGGGACGTCATCGTCGCCGGCGGCAACGTCGACCTGGGAGGCCGTCGATGAACCCGCCCCACGAGAGCGACCACTCCTTCAACGGTCACGAGGCCGTGTCCGAGCCTGTCCTGGACGGCGACCCGGCCTTGCAGGATCAGACCCGAGGCCCGGAGGAACACCTTTCCGGTCCGAAGATCCCGGGGGAACCTGTTCCCGGGACATGGGTTCCCGGGCCCGCTCCCGACGCCGTGCCCGCGGACACGGCCGGAGAGGCGGGTGGATCCGAGGCGCCGGACCGGCCGGGGCCGGATGCCGTCCGCACGGCCGTGAACGGTGCGGGGACGACGCTCTCCGACGTCCGGGCCGGGCGGGACGTCATCGTGGCCCACGGGGACCTCACCCAGGTCGAGCGGACCGTCCGCTACCAGCAGGGGCCGTCCCTGCTGCGGTCGCGCGCCATCGGCCACGACGAGATCCCCTCCACCGAGCTCTTCTCTCCCACCGGCGAGACCGGGGGCGTCCGGAGCGGTGTGCAGGTGCTCGTCGGCCCTGCCCACACGGGGCGCCGCACGGTCGGGCTGCGCACCCTCGGCGCGCTGCCGCAAGCGGATGGACTGCGCGAGTTCCTTCCACCCGACTGGGACGAGCCGGACATGGACCGCGTTCCCGCCGACCCCCGGTACGGTTACCTGCTCGACCTCACCGGCACCGGCGAGGCGCTCACCGAGCGGTTCGCCGACGACCTGGCCCGGTACGCCAAGGAGGCGGCGGCCCAGGAGCACGGGCCCCTGCTCTTCATCCTCGGAGACGACGAGGTGGGCAGGAGACTCTCCCGGATCGGCGGCCGGGACGGGGTCGTCATCAGGGAGCACCGGCGTCCGGACGCGGTGGACGTGGCCAAGCGCAGGATCAGGACCTCCGACAGGCCCGACCGGCGGGAACGGGAGAAGTGGGTCGACGACCAGGAGGGGATCTTCCACGGGCTGGTGGCGCCCGACGCCCTTCCTTCCCGCGGGGTCGACCTCGCCGAGGCCGTCCTGAACGCGGTGAACAAGAACGACACGAACGTGCTGGGCCCCTTCTCGGACTGGCAGAAGCAGATCCAGGACTGGTTCTCCGACGACGTGCGGGCGGCGAACCCCAAGGGCGCCGAGGTCAGGAGCCTGCGCATCGCCGCCGCCTTCCTGGACGGGGAGCCGGCCACCGCGGTCTTGAACGCGGCCGACGCGCTCCTCCCACAGAAGGTGCGCGATCTCTTCGAGGCCTGGGGAGGCGACCTGGCCGCCCCCGACGACCGGGCGCGCTGTGTCGGCGCGGGCCTGGCCCTGCGCGACGGCCGCGTCCACATCACCGACGACGGCCGCGAGGGGATCGACTTCGCGCTGATCCGCTACCTCTGGGACCGCCGGGGGTCGGTCGCGGACCGGATCACCAGGTGGCTGGCCGAGATCAGTGCTCCCCAGGGGGCCGCCGAGGATTGCCTGGACCGGCTCTCGGAGGTGCTGGCCGAGGTCGCGGCCGCGCGGGGGAGCGCCACCGTCCTCTCCCTGCTGGAGGAGTGGTTGAAGCGGGACGCACCCCAGCGGATGGGCTTTGTGGTCGACGTCCTCCAGAAGCTCACCGAGCACGAGGACCTCGGTCCGCGGGTGCGCGTGGTGGACCTGCGCAACTGGGCCAAGGGCTCGGGGACCCCGGAACGGCAGCGGGCCGTCATCGGGGTGTGCCGGGGGAGGTTCGGAGAGCAGTACCCCGAACAGGCGCTGATGCGGTTGCGCTACGTGGTGCAGACCGCAAAAGACCCTGAGCTGCGCCGAGAGGCCGTGGCCGCCGTGGCCGAGCGCTTCGAGCCCGACCGCCACGCGCGCCTGGCGGCCCTGGAGGTCCTGGTCGACTGGATCGGGGACGAGCGCACCGTGCTCGAAGGCGGACGCCTGTTCCTCGACCTGTTCGGCGGAACCCCGAACGCCGGCGGGGGCGCGGGGTCCGACCCCGCGCGCGGGCTGCTCACCTCCGCCGGGGAGGAAGGGGAACAGGCCCTGGCGCTGTTCCGGAGGGCGTGGAAGTGCATGTGGCGCCGACCGGAGCTGCGCCAGGACGCGAGCCACGCGTTGGCATGCTGGGCGGCCGCCATTGAGAGGGGGGAGATCCCGTTCGACCGGGGGTTCCCGGTGCTCTCGGTCGTGTCCGAATCCACCGAGATCGACGAGGACGTCGATCGTGTCATCACGGTGCCCGGGAGTGTCGGAATCCGGCTGCGCAGGGACTTCTGGAAGAAGCCGCGCGACGGGGCGCGACCCGACGGAGAGCGTGCGGATGTTCCGGAGTAGGAAGCCCACCGGCCCGGCCCCGGGGCGGCGGCCGTTCGACCGCGCGTGCGCGGCACGCGTGGACAGCGCCGACCCCGGGCTGTACTTCGAGGCGTCCCTCTCCTACGGGTGGACGCTCCGCGAGGGGGCCGACCCCATCCTTCACCCCGACGAGGTGGCCCGCAGCCTCCTCGTCGGGGCTGTCCGCACCGCGACGGCCGGATACCCGGTCCTGCACGTTGGCGAGGCCCGATCCGCGGCCAACCGGGAACTCTCACGCGAGATCACCACCGACGACCGGATCACCGTCAGCGGGCACGTGCGCCTGGGCATCACGGCGGAGACCGAGGCCCGCGCCCGTGCTCGCCACTTCGCGGCCGAACGCGTGCGCTTGGAGGAGGCGGAACGGACCGTGCGCCTCCAGATCCTGCGTGAACAGGTGCTGTCCCAGGGCCTGGGTCTCGTGTGGTGGCTGGAACGCAACGGGACACCGCAGGGGGTGGACAGCCCGCAGCGGTGGACACGGGAACTCATCGAGAGCCACGGGGAACTGACCGCCGCGCTGCGCCGCGAGCAGGCCGTCACCGGGACGGAGGAGGGCGCGCTGCTCAGGGCCCGGGTCGAGGAGGCCCTGGCCCTGGTGCAGGACCCCGAGACCGCCGGGCGCTTGGCCCGCCACCTGGGCGACTACATCGCTTGCATCCCGGGCCGGCCCTCCGGGCCATGAGGTGTGCGATCCACTCCCGGTTGTCCGCAACGGCTGGCATCATGGCGGAAAGCCGTGCGCTCACCCCGCTCCCGCAGTACCGCCCCCGTTCCCCCCGAGTGCACAGGAGAGCCGGTGCAGTCCAACACCTACAGCCCGACCGCGATCTTCGGTAACCACACGCGATACGTCGTCCCCCTCTTCCAGCGACCCTACGTCTGGAACCGCGACAAGCAGTGGGAGCCGCTCTGGCATGACGTGCGGTCGGTCGCCGAGCGCCTGCTGGAACCCCGGGCCGCGATCGCCCCTCCGGCCCCGCACTTCCTCGGGGCCGTGGTCCTGGACCAGCAGAGCATGCCCACCGGGTACATCGCGGTGCGCAGAGTCATCGACGGGCAGCAGCGGCTGACCACCCTCCAGCTCCTCCTGGACGCGGTGCGCCGGGTCGTCCGGTCGCACGGCCTTCCGATGGACGAGCAGGCGCTGAGAATCCTGGTGCGCAACGAGGCGCAGATCGCCAACGACTCCTCCGAAGTCTTCAAGGTCTGGCCGACCGACAGGGACCGGGAGGGCTTTCAAGCGGCGATGGGGGAGGACCCGGTCCCCGGTCAGGAGGCCTCGCCACTGGTGCGGGCGCACGGTTTCTTCGTCGAGGCCGCCACGTCATGGGCCTTGGACGACGGTGAAGAGGCGAGCGGCGGTTCCCCACGGGAGCGGTTGAGCGCATTGGTGCGCACGGTCCGCGACCACCTGCGCCTGGTCGTCATCGACCTCGAACCCGAGGACAACGCCCAGGTCATCTTCGAGACCCTCAACCACCGCGGCAGTCCGCTGCTGGCCGCCGACCTCATCAAGAACCTGCTGTTCCAGTTCGCTGAGAGGGAGGGCGCCGACGTCGAGCGCCTGTACCGGGATCACTGGGCACCCCTTGACGGCGACCGGTGGCGGGAGGAAGTCAGCCAGGGGCGGCGCAAGCGCCCCCGGATCGACATGTTCTTCCAAGCATGGCTGACCATGCGGCTGCGCCGCGAAGTCCTCCAGGACCGGCTCTTCGTTGAGTTCCGGGAGATGGTGGACGGCGGAGAGGCGACAGCCGCCGCGCTGATGGCGGAGATCGCCGCCGACGCACAGGCCTACCGGGACTTGGCAGAGGCCCCCTACCACAGCGTCGAGGGCCTCTTCCACTACCGGGTGGTCCGGGCACTGGACACCGCGGTCGTGGCTCCGCTGCACCTGTGGCTCATGCGCTGGGACGAGTCCGACCTGCCGCGGGAACAGCGGGACTTGGCACTGCGGGCGCTGGAGAGCTGGATCGTGCGCCGCTCCCTGTGCCGGGCGACGGTCAAGGACATCAACCGCCTGGTCGTCGTGCTGCTCAAGGCCGTGCACGAGGCGGGTCCCGGGCGGGCGGGCACGGCGGTGCTCCGGGAGCTGGAGCGGCAGACCGCCGCCTCCCGTTACTGGATCGACGACGAGCAGTTGCGGACGATCCTGCGGACGGCCCCGCTGTACCGGCAGCTCACCCGCCCCCGCATGCGGATGCTCCTGGAAGCGGTGGAGGACTCCCTGCGCGGGCCGTGGGGCGAGGGAGAACCCTGCCCGCGCCAGCTCACCGTCGAGCACGTGATGCCCCAGCAGTGGACGGAGCACTGGGCGGAGGACGTGCTCGGTGACCCCGAGGCGGAGCAGGCCAGGGAGGAGCACGTTCACGTTCTGGGCAACCTGACCCTTGTCAACGACAAGCTCAACCCCGCACTCTCCAACCGCCCCTGGACCGACGAGACCACGGCGGCGCGGGGGATCAACGGCAAGGGCAAGCGTTCGCTGCTGCTGGAGCACAGCACCCTCAAGCTCAACGCGCTCCTGGCCGTCGGCCATGAGAAGGAGTGGACCGAGGCGGACATCGACCGGCGCACCGAGGAACTCGTCGACCACATCGTCCGGATCTGGCCCCGGCCCGAGCAGGAGGGGCCGGGTACCGCGGTGGTCACGGAGAACACCGCGGTGGGGGAGGGGCACGGGACCGCGGGCCGGAGCGCAGCCGGGGTCGACCACCACGGCAAGTACCGAGAACTGTGGCGATGGCTGCGGGACCAGGAACAGGACCGGATTCCGATGGGCTTCTCCGAGGTGGCCGAGATCGCCGGGGTTCCGCTGTCCTATTCGGCTTACAACCACATGCCCCACTGGTACTCCTACGAGGGGAGTGCCCTGTGCCGGGCCATCCACGACGCCGGCTGGCGCGCCACCAAGGTGAGGCTCGATGCCAGGACCGTGTGCTTCGTGCGCTCTGACCCGGGGAAGTGACACGGGATACTTTTTCGGACGGTGCGCCGCTAGGATCCCTTGAAGCCCGCCGGGTCCGAACCCGCACGGACCATCACGGCACCGGGCCACACCCCCGCCCCCATCCCCCCGACCGCAGGTGAATAGAGCTTTCAACGTGGGAACGAGCGACCCCAGGGCGCGCAAGGCCGCGGCCCTCGCCGAGGAACGCCTTCGTCTGGCCCGCATACGTGAAGAGCGGGAACGCGGGCGCAGGGACAGCGTCTGGCAGGAGTTCGGAGTCGAGTCCGAACGGATCCCCGAACTCCGCGACGCGGTCGAGGCCGTGCTCGCCGAAGCGGGCGACGGCGAGAGCGGACCCGCCCAGGGACTACGGGGGATGCTGGAGGGCCGCATGTGCCCGAACGCTCCCAGGCTGTTCCTGGAGCTGCTGCGGGACCTGCCTCCCGGTGCCGCCGCCGGCCACCTCGCGCACCTGCACGGCATCGGGGTGCCCGCGCTGAGGAAGTGGACACGCCTGGGCGAGATGCTGCACGGGCGGCGGGAGCCCTCCACGGAGGAACTCCAAGGCCTGCCCTCGCTCGATCCGGCGTTCAGCCTGTGGCGCGACGGTGAGCTGTTGCGCCGGGGCAAGAAACTGCGGAGCCTGGAGCGGTTCCTGGAGAACGCGCCCCTCACTCTGGTGGATGACCTCGTGGACCAGGGGACCGCCTTCTCCTTGAGCGGACAAGAACGCTCGGATGAACAAGAGAACCTTTATCTGTCGGCCCGCCGCAACCCCGAGCAGTTGACCGACGAGCAGGTCGAAGCGCTGGGATGGCCGGAAGAGCTGTGGCGGCGGCGGCTTCTGGAGGATCCCGGACTTGAGGTGTCCGATGATGCACCCAGGATGGTGCGCGATCTCTCCGCCATGGCCAACGGTGACCCCGAAGCCCTGACAAGGCTGACAGAGTTCCTCGATGACCGTTCCCGGCGGCTGGTGGGCCATGTCCTCGAAGCCAGGGACCGTCCTTCGGCCTGGCCGAGAGTCCTGTTCAAGGACACCGACCTATGGCCTGTTTTCGAGGGCCTGTGCACTGGGCGGACCCTCGATGCTCCGCAGGGCGCCATGGTCCCGTTCGCCGCCTGGCGGGATCTGCGGGCGGCGCACCGGGAACTCCTCGACGTGCGCCCGTCCGCCTACGAGCACCTCAAGCCGCATACCTCCTCGGAAGAGAGCTGGGTCCGGGAGGAGGCCGTGGCGATGGAGGTCTACCTCGACCTCCGGTTCTCCGAGAGCGGGGACTCACAGGTGCTGCACACCGCGCTGGAACGGCTGGACGCACTCCCGGAGCGCAGCGCCGTCACCGAGGGCAACATCGCCTGGCTCCGGTCCCGGCTGGCCATGGACCGCAACAACCGCGGACCGCTCTTCAACCCCTACCTGGAGCTGGGTGTGGCCCACGGTTCCGACCAGCACGTGTGGCGGGACGCCTGGCGCGGCCTGCGCCGCCGCCTTCAGGGCCGCAAACAGGAGTTGTCGGACATCAACCAGGCGCGCGATCTCATCCGGGACATAGAGACCACCGGAGGCCTGGAGAATCAATCCCTCTACGTACTCCCGGTGTTCCCCGGCAGACTCTTCCCCCGCCCCCGGGTCGCCCGGCGGTTCGTCGCCGAACCCCGGCCTCTGGCACGTCGGAGCGGTCCCGTGCCCCAGGAACTCAGAGAGCGCATACGCACAGATGCCATCACGGCACTGCTGGACCACGCGGTCGCAGGGAGGACGCCATGAGACAGCGAGACCACGAGGAAGACACCGACGAGAAGATCGAACGCATCCTCACGGACCTGAGTCCTCGGGAGCGGGAGCGGCTGATGGCCGTCGTGGCGGTCGGTATGGAACCGAAGCGGCTCATCGCCCCGCTCACGGAGCGGCTCGTCGAGGTCTTCCAGGAACACGCGGACCAAGAGCTGTCACCACAGCAGGCGCGGGAGATCGCGCGCCTGGCCCTGGTGGAGAACATGGGTGCCCGACAGACCCACCTGTCCCAGCTCGCCCAGCTCCTCCAGGACGTGGAGAAGCAGAAGGGCGCGGGGGATCCCCGGGTCCTGTCCCGCAGAATCCTCGACTTCTGCCGGGCCAGCGGACTGAAAAAGGTCACTGACACCGAGGATCTCGCCCGCTACCGGGTGGTCGCCGGGCACCCGGGGCCCGGGACCGTGGCCAAGGTCGTCTCCCCGGCCTTCGTCGACGAGATCAGCGGGCGTTTGATCGTCTCGGGGGAGGTCCTCTTCCAGGAAGCGAAACCCGAGAAGAAGAACGGTAAGGGGTGGGCATGAGCTTCGGCATCGACTTCGGGACCACCAATTCGGTCCTCGCCCGTTGGAACGGGGAGGAGGCCGAGGTCATCGCGCTGGACAGCACCAACCTGGACCACTGGAACTACTGATCTTTGATTATGCGGTTGACGGAAACGGTGAGGGTTCCAAGCCGACCGACTCGATGAACCCCCGCAGCAGATCGGTGCGCTTGCGCACCAGACGCAGATGCGCGTTGATCACCTGCTCCAAATCCTCCAGACTCCGGA
>NZ_JBJJBV010000024.1:0-59228 GCF_045446735.1 Nocardiopsis protaetiae | reverse complement strand
CGTCGTGCCCTTGCGGGCGAATCGGACAGGATCTAGGTTTTCTCACGTGCGACCCGCCCATGGCACACTCCGTCTGCTGCGCACGGCCTCCCTGGCCGGTGCGTGCACGGGGCTCGCCTGGGTCGGGCACAACCTGTGGGCCGCCGAGCCCGCCGGTGCGGGCGGGTTCGCCCTGGCGACCGCCTTCCTCACGCCCGTGCTGTGGCGCTTCACCCGCATCATGCGCGGCTTCGGCGATATCTTCGCCGTCATGGCCGGCGCCCAGGTGGCCCTGCACCTGATCCTCCAGGGGTCGGCCGACCCCGCGTTCGCGACCTTCGACACCGGCACGGACCACACCGGGCACGGGGTGCTCGCGCACGCCCTCGGCCTCGCCCCCGGCATGCTGCTGGCGCACCTGTGGGCGGCGCTGCTGGCCTCGGCGCTGCTGGCGCACGGGGAGTCGGCGCTGTGGTTCCTGGCCGCCCTGCTCTCGCGCGCGCTGCCGCCGGCGCGCGCCCGCGAACTCTCACCCTTCCCCTCCCCCGCGGCCGCCGTGCCCGCCCCCGTGGCGGTGCCGGTCGACCCGGGGCTCTCGGCGCACCCTCCGCGCGGGCCGCCCGCGTTCTCCCCGGCCGCCTAGCGGCCCAGGAGAGGACGAGACCGGGGACCGCCGCCGTGCGGTGCCCCCGGCGCTGAACGAGCCCGAGAGAACGAGAGAAGAAGAGAAGAATGACCCGTACCCACATCTCCCCCCTGCGGCGCGCCCTGGTCCCGGCCGCCGTGCTGGCCGCCGCCCTGGTCGCGGTGCCCGCCCCCGCCCTGGCCCACGACGTGCTGACCGGGTCGAGCCCCGAGGACGGCGCGACCCTGGACACCGTTCCGGAGGAGGTCGTGCTCTCGTTCAACAACGCGCCCATGGAGGGCGGCTCCGGCAGCGCCGTGGTCGTCACCGGCCCGGACGGGGAGACCACCTACCAGGACGGGGAGCTCACCTACGACGGCCTGGACGTGTCCGTGGACCTGCTTCCGCTGGACGAGGCGGGCGAGTACACGATCGGGTTCCGGGTGGTGTCCTCCGACGGCCACCCGATCCAGGACTCCCTGACGTTCACGGTGACCGGGGAGGCCGTCGCGGCCGCCGCCCCGGCCGAGGAGCCCGCGGAGTCCGCGGAGCCGGCCGAGGCCGGGGAGCCCGCCGCGGAGGAGTCCGCGGTGGAGGTCGAGGCCTCCGAGGCCGCCGCCGAGGACGAGGGCGGCCTGCCGGTGGGCGTCATCGCCATCATCGCCGTGGGCGTGATCGCGATCGGCGCCATCGCGGTGGTCGCCCTGCGCCTGCGCAAGGGATCCTCCGCCGAGTAGGGGAACCCGCACCACGAGCCCGAAGGGCCCGTGCACCGGATCGGTGCGCGGGCCCTTCGGACGTTGCGGGATACGAGGGGGAGGAAGTCTCTCCGAGGTCAGACGCGGCGGGCGAGGAGGATGCTGATGTTGTCCTTGCCGCCCGCCTCCATGGCGGCCTGCCACAGGGCGTGGACGGCGGCCTCGTCGCTGCCGGCCTCGGCGATCATCCGCTCCATCTCCTCCGGCAGCACCAGGTCGGAGAGGCCGTCGCTGCACATCAGCCAGGCGCTGGGGTCGGCGGCGTCGTCGCGGCCCACGTGCGGGACCATGCTGCCGCCCGAGCTGCCGCCCAGGGACTGGGTGATGAAGTTGGTGGTGACGGGGCGGCCGTCCTCGGAGGGGGGCAGCGCCGGGGAGTCGTCCTCGGACAGCTGCACCAGGCGGCGCCCGTCCAGGCGGTAGGTGCGGGAGTCGCCGACGTTGAACCAGAAGTTGCCGTCGCTGTTGAGCAGTACGCCCGCGACCGTGGTCCCCATCCCGGCGAACTCGGTGTGCTGGAGGGCGTGGTCCTTGATCTCCTCGTCGATGTTGCTCAGCAGCTGGGCGATCTCGTCCGGCCCGCCGAGCCGCGGCCCCATCTCCGCCATGCGGTGCACGGCGTGCTCGGAGGCGATCTCACCGGCCGCCTGGCCGCCGATGCCGTCGGCGACCGCCAGGATGACGGGTTCGCTCACCGGCAGCACGCAGCGGACCGGAGAGGTCATGTTCGCACTGGCGACGGTCAGGGCCCCCATGACGATGGCGTCCTCGTTGGCGGGACGGATAGCGCCCCGGTGCGTGAGGGCCGTGACGATGACTTCCCCACCAGCGACACCCATACGCCCTTCCTCCCGTTTCGTCGGCCGTGGCCGCTGCCCGACTCGTGCGCCGGACCCTTGGTCGAATCCCGTTCAACGTCTGGATTCTGCAACCGTACCGAGCCACTGCCGGGGTAGGTCAAAATCCGGGTACATCATGACGGAAAACACCCGGATATGCAGTTCCCGCACGGGATTCGAGTGCCGAAAGTGCTGCCCGGAGTACGTGTTGCTCCGCATTGACAGTAGCGGCCGCGGCGGGTGTCCGGCAGGGTCCCCCGCACCCTGCTTTACGGGCGGTCCCGATCGGCCGGTTCACGCTGTCCGACAGCGGTCGAAAACCTCCGGCCGGTTGTCCGGGGCGACGGGGTCTGACATAATGACCGCGTTGGGTGTCTAAGACGCAGACACACACGACCACCACTGTGCATCCACATACGGTCACGCACAGTGGCGAATGATACCCCTTCGAACAGGTCGTCTGGTGTGGTTCCCGTGCGTCTGCCCTTCTCCTTCCTCCCCCCTCTTCTTTCCCTTTCCCACAGCGGGCGTCGTGCGCCCGCTGCCCGGGCCGCCGCGCATCCACCGCCGAGCGCCCTCCTTCGGCATGTCCGCCGACGGTGAGCCGACAGCCCTCCTGAACCATCCACCCGTCCCGGGGGACTCCGACCCCGCTCCGGAGTCCCCCGGGCACCCCCAACGGGCACACCCGCTCGTGCCCTAGGAGCTCAGCCTCGTGAAGATCGCGATCATCGCCGAACACACCAACCCACTCCCCGCCCACCGGGGCGAACCGGCCTGCCCCGCGAGCCTGCACCTGTGCGCCCTCTCCCGCCAACTGGCCAAACGCGGCCACAAGGTCACCGTCTACGTCCGCCGCAGCGACCCGGACCAGCCCGAGGGGCGCACCCGGATGGCGCGCGGCGTCTCCGTGACCCACCTCGACGCGGGCCCGGCCCGCACGCTGGACGAGCAGGAGCACGCCGAGCACACCGGCGCGTTCGGGACCGCCCTGGCCGCCGCCCTCGACGAGGACCGGCCCGACGTCCTGCACGCCATCGGCTGGACCAGCGGCCTGGCCGCCCTGCACGCCCAGGCGCACAGCGAGCGCGACCAGAGCGCGATCCCCCTGGTGCAGACCTTCCACTCCCTCAACGCCGGCGAGCAGCGCT
Source organism: Nocardiopsis protaetiae (assembly GCF_045446735.1). Lineage (NCBI taxonomy): Bacteria > Bacillati > Actinomycetota > Actinomycetes > Streptosporangiales > Nocardiopsidaceae > Nocardiopsis > Nocardiopsis protaetiae. Next base: position 55,876 of record NZ_JBJJBV010000024.1, on the reverse strand, counting down.
CCGGGCTGGACAGCGACCCCCAGCGCGCCCGCATGGAGTCCATCCTGGCGTCCCGGGCCGACCGGGTCCTGGTCGGCTCCACCGACCAGCAGAACGAGCTGGCGCGCCTGGGCGTGCCCCGGCACCACGTGAGCGTCGTGCCGTTCGGCGTGGACACCGACCACTTCACCGTGGAGGGCGGCACCTCCTCCGACCACTGGCGCTCCTCCCGCGGCGAGCGCCCCCGCCTGGTCGCGGTCACCTCCCCCGACCGCCCCGGCGGCGCCGAGCGCCTCGTGGAGTCCCTGCTGCGGCTGCCCGAGGCCGAGCTGCTGCTGATCTCCACCACCTCCCACACGGACGTCTCCCTGGACGAGAACGCCCGTCGACTCGAACTCCGGGCCAAGGAGGCCGGCGTCGACGACCGCCTGCACCTGGTCGGCCCGGTGGAGCGCAAGGAACTCCCGCGCCTGCTGCGCTCGGCGGACGTGTACGTGTCCGCCGCCTCCTACGACCCCTACGGAGGGGCCGTGCTGGAGGCCATGGCGTGCGGCCTGCCCGTGGTGGCCACCGCGACCGGGGCCGTCCCCGGCGCGGTCCTGCACCGCACCAGCGGCGTGCTGATGCGGTTCGGCCACCCCGACGAGGTCGCCCGGGCCGTGCGCTGGGTGCTCGGTACTCCCACCATGAGCACCGCGTACGGCATCGCCGCGGTGGACCGAGCCCGTTCCCGGTTCACCTGGCAACGGATCGCGATCGAGACCGAGATCGCCTACGACCGCGCCCGGCCCCGTCCCGCCGAGCGCGACGAACTCGACGAGGAAGCGGACGGCCTGGTGCTGTCCGCCGCCGCGCACTGACCCTCGTGGACCTCCTCGCTCCGCGTCCGCGTTATCGGCCCCCCGGTGTCTTCTCCGGGGGGCCGCAGCGGGTACATCTCGGACGGCGGCGCCCGCGCCCGGGCGCCGTGACCCCCGACCCGCCGACCACGGATCCATGACCTTCGAACACCAGGGCCTACTCTTCCGCCGCGACCGGTGGTTCCGCGAGGCGGTGACCGGGCTGCTCCGCTCCGCCGGGGACGTCCGCGCCGTCCTCGCGGTCTCCGACGAACGCGTCGACGGGCTGCTGTCCGCGCTGCCGGAGGCCGTGGGGGCGCGTGTGCACACCGTGGACCGCGCCCGCCTGTACGCCTCCCCCGGGCGCGCCCTGGCGGCGCTGCACCGGCTGGCGTCGGCGCACCCGGGCGGTGTCCTCGTCGTCACCGAGCCCCCGGCCCCGCGCGGGGCCCTGGAGACCCGCGAGTGGCGGCGCTGGGAGTCGGTGCTGTGCACGGCCCTGGCCCCGGCCCGGATGCGCCTGGTGTGCGCGCACGACGAACGTGTGCTGTCCCCCCGCGACCGGGCCGCGGTGCTGGCCACCCACCCGGTGCTGATCGGCGCCGACGGGCCGTACCCGAACCCGTCGTACCAGGGCACCGCCGCGTTCGGCACCCGGCCGCGCGCCCCCGAGCCGCTCCCGGTGCAGGGGACCGTCCACCGGTTGGAGATCGGCCCGTCGCTGCCGCGGCTGCGCCGGGAGCTGACCGCGCTGGGCGAGGCCGAGGGGATGGACGCCGACCAGGTGGAGCGCCTGGTGACGGCGGTCAACGAGCTGGCCGCGAACGTGCTGGAGCACGGGGCGGGCAAGGGCGGCGTGCGGGTGTGGCGGACCGAGGACCGCTGGGTGTGCGACGTGTCGGACGAGCGCGGCGGGCCGATCGACCCGCTGACCGGGTACCGGCCCTCCGACGGGCTGCGGCCCCGGGGCTACGGGCTGTGGATCACCCGGCAGATCTGCGACTTCCTGGAGATCACCGGCGGCGGCGAGGGGTCGTCGGTGCGGCTGCACTTCCTGGACAGGCGGACCGAGGACGTCCCGATCCCGATCCCCTAGTCCTTGAGGTCCTGGACGGCCCGGTCGACGGTCTCGGCGATCGGGATGACCTGGTCGATGCCGGCGATCATGAACAGGCGCATCACCTGGCGCTGGGGCTCGGCGACCACCAGCCCCACCCCCAGGTCGCGGGCCTGCCGGTAGGAGGCGACCAGGACTCCGATGCACCGGGAGTCGCAGAACCCGACCTTGGTGAGGTCGATGACCACGCCGTGCGGCGTCTCCGACGTCAGGACCCCGTCCAGTGCCTCGGCGAGTGCGGGCGAGGTCACCGCGTCCATCTCCCCCACGGGGGTCACGACGACGATCCCGTCCTCGCGACGGATCGGGATGTCTGATGACGTCACGCTCGCCACTCCTTGTCGCCGTCGGATCGGCCGGTCACCGCACCCGGCCCCTGCCCATCATGGCGTCTTTCCATCACGCTCGGGACTCATCAGCCCTCGTGCCCGGGCCCGCGTTCTCGGCGACGAGGTCCCGGGCGACGTCCACGACCCGTTTGCGGTTGCGCTGGGCGACCTCGCGCAGCGCCGCGAAGGCGGTGTCGGCGTCGCAGCCGCGGGCGTGCATGATGATGCCCTTGGCCTGGTCGATGACGGTGCGCGCGGTCATGGCGCGGCGCATGTGCGCGCTCTGGCGGGCCTCGTCGGTGCGCCGGCCCACGTTGAGCAGCGACGCCGCGGCGTGTTCGGCCAGCAGCGCGGTCAGCGGGGCGACCACCCCCTCGTCGAAGGCGTCCGGGCGCACGGAATGCACCCCGAACGTGACCACCCGGTCCGCGTCGGCGCCGTCGCCGGGCAGCGGGCTGGGCAGGGTGAGCGAGGATCGGTCCCCGCACTGCACCGCCATGCTGGTGTAGCGCGGCCAGCGGTGGGACTCGCGCAGCACGTCGCCCACCCGGACCCGGCGCATCTCCCGCACCGCCTCCACGGCCGGGCCCTGGTCGGTGGTGTACTGGTGCTCGAAGGCCGCGGCCAGGTCGGCGTGGGAGGCGCCGTAGTCGACGACGACGTGGCGCACCGACCCGTCGGGGCCCGCCACCTCGCGCCAGACCACCACGAGCGCCGCCGAGCAGCCCGGCACGCCCAGCGCGGCGGCGCGGCCCATCTGGTCCAGGGCGCGTTCGAGGGTGGTGCCCTCGCTGTGCCCCAGCGCGCCGATATCGCGGGCCAGGCGCTCGATCCACACGATCCGGCCTCCTTGCTTCTTTCAGGACCACGGTAGCCCCGTGCCGCCACGGGAGGGCACATCCGTTAGCGTCGTGATGGTCATGGCCGACCGCGACGACAGGGAGAGCCCGCGTGCACCTGGCGGAGCTGCAACGAGAGATCACCGCTCTGGGCGAGCGCATCGCGGCCCTGCGCGATACGCACACCATGTACCCCGACGACGGGCAGAGCACGGCCGAGGCCGCGCTGGCCGAGCTGGAGTACGCCGAGCGCCTGCTGGGCGAGGCCGGGTCACAGCTCGCTCAGGCGCACGCCGACCCGCCCGAGCAGCGCCGCCAGAACGACGACGGCGACCGCACCCTGCTGCGGGCCATGTTCACCGAGCTGAGCGTGCCGGTGGTGCTGCTCGACCACGAGGGGTACATCCGGCGGATCAACAACGTCGGCGCGGCCCGGCTGGGGAGCGGCCCCGGCTACCTGACCGGCAAGCCGTTCGTGCACTTCGTGGACCTGCGGCGGCGGGCGGCGATGCGGTCGTGGCTGGCGGCGGTGGTGCGCGGGGACGGCGACGCCGACCTGGAGTCCCGGCTGGCCCAGCGCGGCTGGGCCGAGGACGTGCACCTCACCCTGACCCGGGTGGAGCTGCCCACCGAGCCGAACCCGCTGGTGCTGGTGGCGATGTCGCCGCCGATGAACGGCGGCGAGGAGGAGGGCCCCGCCCCGCTGGAGACGGAGGTGGAGGACCAGGTGGTGGTGCTGGCCGCCCGCCGGCTGGACGTGCTCACCCGGATGACGCGGCTGCTGCTGCGCTCGGCCGGCCCGGGCGGGGCCGGGGAGCCGCTGGCGCTGACCGACGCCGCCGAACTGCTCGCCGACTCCTACGCCGACTGGGTGATCGTGGACGTGTGCGACCTGCCCGATCCGCTGGCGGCGCGGCGCGCCGTGGTGGCCGGCCCGCCCGACGCCACCGAAGAGCAGCGCGGGGAGGTGTCCGGGGCGGTGCCCGAGGACGCCGACATCCCCGGCGAGGTGCTGGGCCGCGGGCAGTCGCTGCTGTTCCCGCTGATCGAGGAGGAGGGCGTGCTGGGCCGCGCCTCCTCGGGGGCGCCGCTGCTGTCGGTGCTGGGCGCCGGTTCGCTGCTGTCGGTGCCGCTGCGCGGCAGCCGGGGCGTGCGGGGGGCGCTCACCCTGATCCGGCGCAGCAACCGGGGCAGTTTCCGGCTCGCCGACCTGGGCCTCATCGAGGAGATCGGCGAGCACATCGGCCTGGCCCTGCCGCCGCGTCCGGAGTAGCCGTGCCCGCTTCGGGCCGCCGCTTCGCTTCGGCCCGTCGCTCGGGTGCTCAGTCCTCGGGGCCGTGGAGGGTGTCGATGAGGGTGGACAGCCGGGAGAACGCGCGGTCCACCCGGCGCACCCCGTCCACCAGGGGCTGGTCGGTGTCCTGGTAGGCGTCGACGATGTGGCGGCGCAGCTCGGCCAGCTCCTCCTGCACCTGCCCCGAGCGCAGGGCGAGCTGGTCGGCCAGGACCCTGCCGGGCTCCCCGGTCTCCTGGCCCAGGTCGCGCTGGAGGGTGCGGGCCTGCTCGCGCATCTGCGCCTTGAGCTGGTGCAGCTCGACGAACACCTCGACCTTGGAGCGCAGCACCCACGGGTCGAACGGCTTGAGCAGGAAGTCGACCGCGCGCGAGGCGTAGCCGCGGAAGACCTGGTGCCGGTCGATCTCCTGGGCGGTCAGGAAGATGATCGGCACGTCCTTGGTCTTCTCGCGCTGCTTGATGTGCGCGGCCGTCTCGAAGCCGTCCATGCCCGGCATGACCACGTCCAGCAGGATGACCGCGAAATCCGTGCCCAGAAGGTGCTTGAGCGCCTCCTCGCCGGATCCGGCACGGACCAGGTTCTGGTCCAGGGACGTGAGGGCCGCCTCCAACGCGATGAGGTTCTCGTCGCGGTCGTCCACGAGGAGGATGTTGGCCTTCTGGGTCACGGCGGTCACTCCAGGTCTTGGGTCGGGTCGTCGTTGCCGGTGTTCCCCTTGGGGCCGGTGTCATCCCCGAGACTGCTGCGGTTGCTGTCTCCCTCCGCGCCATTGTGCCGGGTTCGGGCCCCGACCGCTGCCGCGGCCCCCGGGTCGGTGGCCGACCCGGGCGCGCTGTCGGCCGGGTCGACGGTCAGCCAGTGCCGCATCACGTCCAGCAGGTGGTCCAGGTCCACCGGCTTGGTGACGTAGTCGGTGGCGCCCGCCGCCAGGCTGCGCTCGCGGTCGCCCTGCATGGCCTTGGCCGTCAGCGAGATGATCGGCAGCTCCGCGAACTGGGGCATCTGCCGGATGCGCTCCGTGGTCTGGTTGCCGTCCAGGTCGGGCATCATCACGTCCATGAGGACCAGCGAGATGTCCTCGTTGGCCTCCAGCTTGGCGATGCCCTCGTGGCCGTTGTCGGCGTACAGGACCTCCAGGCCCTGCGCCTCCAGGGCGCTGGTCAGCGCGAACACGTTGCGCACGTCGTCGTCGACGATGAGGACCCGGCGCCCGGACAGCACCGCGCGGCGCTCGGGGTCGGTGCGGGCCTCGCCCTGGCGCTCCGGTTCGGGCTCGCCCGCGGACGCCGCCGGCTCGACGACGGGTTCGGGCGCCTTGAGGACCGGGACGGCGGGCAGCGCCTCGGTGCCCGGGTCGGTCAGCGCCGCCACCGCCGCGTCGAACTCCTCCGGGGGCATCCCGAAGTCGTCGTCGCGGCCGGACTCCAGGGCGGGCACCGCGTCCAGGCCGGTGTCCTCCCCGGCGCGCTCGGCGGCGTCGTCGGGCAGCCGCACCGGCAGCAGCAGGGTGAACGTCGACCCCTGGTTGGGGACGCTCTGCACCCGGATCTCACCGCCCAGCAGGCGGGCGAAGTTGCGGCTGATGGACAGCCCCAGCCCGGTGCCGCCGAACCGGCGGGAGGTGCCGCCGTCGCCCTGGTGGAACGCCTCGAAGATCACCTGGAGCTTGTCCTCGGCGATCCCGATGCCGGTGTCGGCGACGGTGAACGCGATGATCTCCTCGTTCTCGACGAACATCTCCAGGTCGGCGTCGTCCAGCGCCCACGCGGGTTCGATGAGCAGCCGCACCTCGCCCTGCGGGGTGAACTTGACCGCGTTCGACAGCAGGTTGCGCAGGATCTGCTGGAGCCGCTGCTCGTCGGTCCACAGGGTGTCGGGGATGTCCGGCGAGACGTCCACCGAGAACGCGAGCCCCTGGTCGCTGGTGACCGGCCGGAACGTGGCCTCCACGTAGTCGACGAGCTGGTCGATGGAGACGTCGCTGGGCGAGACCTCGGCCCGGCCCGCCTCGACCTTGGACAGGTCGAGGATCTCGTCGATGAGCAGCAGCAGGTCGCTGCCGGCCTTGTGGATGGTCTGGGCGAACTCCACCTGCTTGGGGGTGAGGTTCTGCTCGGCGTTGTCGGCCAGCAGCCGGGCCAGGATCAGCAGGCTGTTGAGCGGCGTGCGCAGCTCGTGCGACATGTTCGCCAGGAACTCGGACTTGTACTTGGAGGAGACCTGGAGCTGGTGGGCGCGCTCCTCCAGCGCGTTCCGGGAGCGCTGGATCTGCTGGTTCTGGAGCTCGATGGCCCGGTTCTGGTTGGCCAGCTGGGTGGCCTTCTGGCGCAGCTCGGCGTTCTTGTTGCGCAGCTCCTCCTGCTGGCGCTGGAGCTCGTTGGAGCGTTCGCGCAGCTGGTTGGTGAGCTGCTGGGACTGCTCCAGCAGGTCCTCGGTGCGCTTGTTGGCCAGGATCGTGTTGATCGTGGTGCCCAGCAGGGCGACCAGCTGGCGCAGGAAGTTCTTGTGGATCTCGCGGAACTCGTCGTAGGAGGCGAACTCCAGGACGCCCAGCGCCCGCTCCTCCGACAGGATCGGCAGGATGTACAGGTGGCGCGGCTTGGCGCCGCCCAGCCCCGAGTCGATGGTGACGTACCCGTCGGGGAGGTTGCCGACCTCCAGCTCGATCTGCTGGTCCAGGGCCTCCCCGGCCAGTCCGACGCCCTTGCGGATGCGGCGGCGCTGCTCGGAGGGCTCGAACCCGAACCCGGCGTAGAACAGGAACGCCTCCTCGTCGTCCATGTCCTCGGGCAGGTAGCAGGCGGCGTGCTGGGCGTTCATCAGCGGCGTCACCTCGGTCATGATGAGGCGGGCCAGCTCGTGCAGGTCGCGGTGCCCCTGGATGTGGCCGGAGATGCGGGCCAGGTTGGACTTGAGCCAGTCGGCGTCGCGCTGGGTGGCGGTGGTCTCGCGCAGGTTGGACACCATCAGGTTGATGTTGTCCTTGAGCTGCTCCATCTCGCCGCGGGCGTCGACCTGGATGTTGCGGGTCAGGTCGCCCTTGGCGACGGCGTTGGCGACCTCGGCGATGGCGCGCACCTGGGTGGTGAGGTTCCCGGCCAGGCCGTTGACGCTGTCGGTGAGGTGCATCCAGGTGCCCGAGACGCCCTCGACCTTGGCCTGCCCGCCCAGCTGGCCCTGGCTGCCCACCTCGTGGGCCACCCGCGTGACCTCCAGGGCGAACGCCGACAGCTGGTCCACCATCGTGTTGACCGTCGTCTTGACCTCCAGGATCTCGCCCTGGGCGTTGACGTCGATCTTCTTGGTGAGGTCGCCGGCCGCGACCGCGGTGGTGACCTCGGAGATGTTGCGGACCTGGGTGGTGAGGTTGTGCGACATCGAGTTGACGTTCTCGGTGAGGTCCTTCCACATGCCCGAGACGCCCTTGACGTCGGCGCGGCCGCCCAGCTTGCCCTCGGTGCCCACCTCGCGGGCCACACGCGTCACCTCGTCGGCGAAGGCCGAGAGCTGGTCGACCATCACGTTGATGGTCTCCTTGAGCTCCAGGATCTCGCCCTTGGCGTTGACCGTGACCTTCTTGGTCAGGTCGCCGGCCGCGACGGCGCGGGTGACCATGGAGATCTGCCGCACCTGGTAGGTGAGGTTGTTGGCCATGGAGTTGACGTTGTCGGTGAGGTCCTTCCAGACCCCGGACACGTCGCGCACGTGCGCCTGGCCGGCCAGCTTGCCCTCGGTGCCCACCTCACGGGCCACGCGGGTCACCTCGTCGGCGAACGCGGACAGCTGGTCCACCATCTTGTTGATGGTGTCCTTCAGCTCCAGCATCTCGCCCTGGGCGTCCACGGTGATCTTCTTGGTGAGGTCGCCGGCGGCCACCGCCGTCGTCACCTGCGAGATGTTGCGCACCTGGTAGGTGAGGCTGTTGGCCATCGAGTTGACGTTGTCGGTCAGGTCCTTCCAGATGCCCGACACGCCCTTGACGTTGGCGCGACCGCCCAGCTTGCCCTCGCTGCCGACCTCGCGGGCCACGCGGGTGACCTCGTCGGCGAAGGCGTCGAGCTGGTCGACCATCGTGTTCACGGTGTTCTTGAGGGCGAGCATCTCGCCCTGGACGTCCACCTGGACCTTCTGGGTGAGGTCGCCGCGGGCCACCGACGTCGTCACCTGGGAGATGTCCCGCACCTGGTTGGTGAGGTTGTCCGCCATGGAGTTGACGTTGTCGGTGAGGTCCTTCCAGATGCCCTGGACGCCGCGCACGTTGGCCCGGCCGCCGAGCTTGCCCTCGGTGCCCACCTCGCGGGCCACCCGGGTGACCTCGTCGGCGAACGTGGAGAGCTGGTCCACCATCGTGTTGACGGTGTCCTTGAGCTCCAGCATCTCGCCCTGGACGTCGATGGTGATCTTCTTGCTGAGGTTGCCGCGGGCGACCGCGGTGGTGACCTCGGAGATGTCGCGCACCTGCACGGTGAGCCGGGAGGCCATCTGGTTGACCGCCTCGGTGACCTCGCGCCAGGCGCCGGAGACGCCCTCGACGCGGGCGCTGCCGCCGAGCTTGCCCTCGGTGCCCACCTCGCGGGCCACCCGCGTGACCTCCTGGGTGAAGCCGCTCATCTGGTCGGCCATCCGGTTGACCGTGGTGGCCAGGCGCAGCAGGTCGCCCTTGAGCTCGCCCCGCCTGCCCTGGGTGGAGGCGCGCAGGGTCAGCTGGCCCTCGGCGACCGCGTCCAGGACCCGGGCGACGTCGGTGACCGGCTCGGCCACCTCGTCCAGGAGGGTGTTGAGGGCCATGGCGCTCTCCGCCCACGCGCCCCGGGAGGGGTTGACGTTGATGCGCTCGTTGAGCCGGCCCTCGTTGCGGACGATCGCGTCGACCCGCTTGACCTCGCTGCTGAGCTGCTCGCTGTGGTCGACGACCTCGTTGAACACCGAGGCGATCTCGCGGATCGTCCCGCTGCCCCGTTTGCGCAGGCGCACACTGAAGTCCCCGTCGCGCATCCGGTAGAGCGCGCGCAGGATCTCGTCCAGCTGGTCGTCGGCCACTGCACCGACCGCCTCGGGCATCGAACCCCTCCTCCGTGACCCTGGCATCGGCCACCATCGGGCTGTGAGCGGACGTATCGACTTACACTAACCGCCCGCGTCGACCCGCACAGGAGGGTTCGCGATGTCGATCCCCTCCCGGGACACACCCGGGAGGCGCCCGGGGGCGATAGGGCCGGATGGACCGGCCCGGGTGGCCGGGGCCGCGTATCGTGTCAGTGTCCACACCTCGTCCACACCTGCCCCCTCGTCCGTATCCAGCGACGAACCCAGTGATGAAGGACCCGACGGCTTGCCGGCACATGACACCTTGAAGGTCGCTCGACGAGAGTTCCCGCCCGCGCCCGAGACCGCGGCGGCGGCTCGCGAGTTCGTCCACGACACCCTGCTGTCCTGGGGGGTGCCCGACCCGTTCGACGACGTGATCCTGTTGGTCAGCGAACTGGTGACCAACGCGGTCATCCATGCCCGCTCGTCCCTGGAGGTGACGGTGCGCCGCCTGGAGGGCGCCGTCGAGGTGATGGTGACCGACTCCGCGCCCGAGCGCGCGGTGCCCCAGGCCGGCCCGCTCTCCGTGGACGCCTCGCCGTCCCGCGGCGAGGAGCGCAGCGGCGGGCTGGGGCTGGCCCTGGCCTCGGCGATCGCGTCCAGCTGGGGCGTGAGCTACGGGCGCGCCGACAAGGCGGTGTGGTTCCGCATCGACGACGCGGGCGAGGGGGTGTCGTCCCTGGAGGCCCCGGCGGCGGTGCGCCGTACCCCCAGCCGCCCCACCCGTCCCGCGCCGTGGTCCTCGCTGGACGCCGCGCTGGGCTCCCGGCTGAGCCTGCCCCAGCTGCTGGAGCGGACGGTGGAGTACGCCGCGACGGCGCTGGGCGGGGACGCCGCCTACATCGCGCTGGCCACCTCCGACGAGACCATGTGGGAGGTGCGCTCCGCGGTGGGGCTCACCTCCGGCGGCGCGCCGTGGCGGCCGCTGCGCATCCGCACCGAGGAGGCGTTCCCGTCGGCGGCGCCCGAACCCGGCGCGGTGATCAACGACGACCTGATGATCGCGCGCGCCCACCGGGGCCGGCTGTCGCGGGCCGGGATGCGGTCGCTGGTGACCGCCCCGCTCATCGTGGACGGCCGGGTCACCGGCCTGCTCGGGGTGGCGTCGCGGCGGGCCCGGCACTTCGCGGCGGCCGCCGCCAAGCGGCTCCAGGAGGGCGCCGACCTGATCGCGCTGCCCGTGGAGCGCGCCCGGCTGGCCGAGGTGGAGCTCAACCGGCGGGCCTCGCTCAGCTTCCTCGCCGAGGCCAGCGACCTGCTCGCGGGCACGCTGGACGAGCGGATGACGGGGGCGCTGGCCGCGCAGCTGATCACGTCCCGGCTGGGGCGCTGGTGCGCCATCCACACCATCAACGAGCTGGGTGTGCCGCGGCTGACGCACGTCATGCACGGCAACGAGAACTACAACGACGTGCTGCGCGAGCTGCTGGCCGGGGAGCCGCCGCGCGAGCAGCGCGACCCGCAGCCGCTGTGGGGCCCGGCCGACTTCATCGACGCCGACGGGCGGGAGATCGACGACGGGCTGGTGCGCGAGCTGGTGCGCGGCCCGGCGATCAGCATCCCGCTGGTGGCGCACGGGCGCGAGCTGGGCCGGATGACCATCGGCAAGAACGAGTCGGACGACTTCACCCGCGAGGAGGTGGACGTCTCCGACGACCTGAGCCGCCGGGTGGCCTCGGCGATGGAGAACGCCCGCCTGCACGAGCGGCAGGCCTCCATGAGCGTGGCGCTACAGCGCAGCCTGCTGCCCGCCAGGGAGAAGGAGCCGACGATCCCCAGCGTGGACCACGCGGTGTTCTACCGTCCGGCGGACGAGAAGAACGTGGTCGGCGGCGACTTCTACGACGTGTTCGCGGCCAGCGGCCGGTGGTGCTTCGCCATCGGCGACGTGTGCGGGACCGGCCCGGAGGCGGCCGCGGTGACCGGTCTGGCCCGGCACACGCTGCGCGCGCTGGCCAAGGAGGGGTTCACCCCCTCGCACATCATGCAGCGCCTCAACATGGCGATCCTGGACGAGAACACCTCGACCCGGTTCCTGACGATGCTGTACGGGGAGATGACCCCGGCCACCGACGGCGGGGGCGGGATGCGGGTGCGCATGGTGTGCGCCGGGCACCCGCTGCCGCTGCGGCTCACCCCCAAGGGCGAGGTGGAGCCGTTCGGCACCTCGCAGCCGCTGCTGGGGGCGTTCGAGGACGTGGGGTTCACCACCGAGAACGTGGACATCCGCCCGGGCGAGGTGGTGCTGGCGGTCACCGACGGGGTGACCGAGCGCCGCAGCAACTCCGACATGCTCGGCGACGACGGGCTGGAGCGGATCTTCACCGGCTGCTCGGGCCTGTCGGCCCAGGCGGTCATCAGCCGCATCGACCGCGAGCTGGAGGAGTACGCCCCGGGCGGCCACACCGACGACACGGCCATGCTGGTCCTTCGCTTCCTCTGATCCGGGGCCGGGAGATCCGCGAGGCGCCGGCGGGGTTCTGGAGGCCCTGGAGGAGAAGTCTTCGAGGAGAAGCCTGTGGCCGCAGGCCGTCCGTTGAGGGTGGCGGTGGGCGACGGGTGGGCCGAAGCGGAGCGGAGGCTCAAAAAATTACAGCCAGCCCATGTCCTGGGCGGTGCGGATGGCGGCCATGCGGTTGTCGGCGCCGACCTTGCCGATGGCGTTGGAGAGGTAGTTGCGGACGGTGCCCTCGCTGAGGTGGAGGGTGGCGGCGATGCGGGCGACGGTGGCGCCGTCGGCGGCGGCGCGCAGCACCTCGGTCTCGCGTTCGGTGAGGGGGCTCTCGCCGCCGACCAGGGCGGCGGCGGCCAGGTCGGTGTCGATGTAGCGGCCGCCGTCGTGGACCCGGCGGATCGCCCCGGCGAGCTGGTCGACGGGGGCGTCCTTGGCGAGGAACCCGCGGGCGCCCGCGGACAGGGCGCGGCGCAGGTATCCGGGCCGGCCGAAACTGGTGAGGATGACGACGCCGCAGCCGGGGGCGGACTCCTTGAGCCGGGCGGCGACCTCCAGCCCGGTGGCCCCGGGCATCTCGATGTCGAGCACGGCGACGTCGGCGCCGTGTGCGCCGACCGCGTCGGCGACGAGGTCGCCGCGCCCGACCTCGGCGACGACCTCCAGGTCGTCCTCCAGACCCAGCAGGGCGGCGATCGCCCCTCTGACCAGGTGCTCGTCATCGGCCAGCACGATCTTGATCAAGGTCGGCCCTTCGGTCTGTGTCGGTTCGGTCGCGGCGCGGTAGTGTTCCGGACATCTCGGTGCATAGGCCTCAGGGGCCGACGATCAGGACGGGGGATGTCCTCTTCGCTCGCTCTCCGGAGGAGAACGGACTCGAAACCCCGGTATATCGGGCTCTCACCCTGTTCTAACCCATGCGCCGCATGATGGAGCACATCAGATCGGAACATCGTCCCGCCAGCCGGAGGATGAGTTGAACCCCAACGAACCCACACCAGGTACCGAACCCGACGACGCGGAGAACCTGCCCGGGACCGACGCCGCCGGGTCGGTGGGGAACACCTCCGGCGAGCACGGGACCTCCGGTCCGCAGGGGCCGGAGCCCTCCGACATCCGGGGTGCGGGGGCACCCGGATTCACGGAGGGCACCGGCCCCAGGTTCGCGCCGCACGAGGCGGCGCAGGACCAGCCGCCGCGCTGGGCCACCGGCCCCAACGAGACCGACCGGGTCGCGTTCTCCTTCCCGCCCGAGGGCGGGGAGGGCGCGCGCCCGGCGGCCCAGGGGCCCGGCCCGGTGCCGCACGCCGCCGCCTCGGGGGGATTCGGGGCGGCGGGAGGGCAGGGGCCGCAGGCTCCGTACGGACAGGCCTCGCACGCACAGGCCCCGCACGGCCGGGCTCCGCAGGCACAGGGACACCCCGGGCCGCCGCAGGCCGCCCAGCACGGGCAGGCCCTGCACGGCCACGGGCCGCAGGGCCCCGGCGGGCAGGGGCCCCAGGGTCCGGGCGGGCCGCAGGGCCCCGGTGGCCCGCAGGGACCGTTCGGCGCCCCGCACTTCCCGGGCGGGCAGCCGCCCTACGGCCAACACGGCGCCGGCGGGGTCCCGCCGCAGCCCGAGCGCAAGAAGGGCTCGGGCCGGGTCGTCGGCATCGCCGCGGTCACGGCCCTGGTCACCAGCCTCATCGTCGGCCCGGCCGCCGCGCTGGGCACCGCCGCCCTCTTCCCCGACGGCCTGAGCGGCCCGGTCAGCTCCCTCACCGGTGAGCAGGGCGGGACCGCCACCGAGGGCGAGGTCGGCGAGGTCGCCGAAAAGGTGCTGCCGAGCGTGGTGTCCATCCAGACCGCCAACGGCGGCGGCAGCGGTGTGGTCATCTCCTCCGACGGGCAGATCCTCACCAACGCGCACGTCGTGGACGCCGCCCAGGGCGGCCCGCTGGAGGTGCTGTTCAACGACGGCACCTCCAAGCCGGCCGAGGTCCTTGGCTCGGACCCGGTGTCCGACATCGCCATCGTCCAGGCCCAGGGCGCCAACGGGCTCCAGCCCGCCGTGCTGGGCGACTCCGACCAGGTCGGGGTGGGCGCCGACGTGGTCGCGATCGGCTCCCCGCTGGGGCTGTCCGGCACCGTGACCACGGGTGTGGTCAGCGCGCTGAACCGGCCGGTCAACACCGGGGCCACCGAGAGCGGCAACGGGCAGACCTCGACGGTGATCAACGCGATCCAGACCGACGCGGCGATCAACCCCGGCAACTCGGGCGGCCCGCTGGTGAACATGGCCGGCGAGGTCATCGGCATCAACACCGCGATCGCCGGGCTCTCCCAGGAGAGCGGTTCGGTGGGCCTGGGCTTCGCCATCCCGATCAACCAGGCCAAGCCGATCGCCGAGCAGCTGGTCGCCGAGGGCAGCGCGAGCTACCCGGCGATCGAGGCCACCATCACCAACAGCCCCGACGGCGGCGCCGCCATCGTCGAGGTGAGCGAGGGCGGCGCGGCCGACGAGGCCGGGCTGCGCGCGGACGACGTGATCGTGTCGGTCGACGGGACCCGGGTCACGACGCCGGACCAGCTCATCGCGGAGATCCGCTCGCACCGCCCGGGCGACGAGATCACGCTGGGCGTGATCCCGGGGGGCACCGGCCAGGAGCAGGACGTGAAGGTGACCCTGGGCGAGCAGAGCTCGGCCTCGGTCGAGCAGGAGGGCGAGGAGGACTGACCCTTCCGGGAACGGGAGGGAGTGACCCCGGGGGGAGGGGATCGTTCGGAGGAACGGACACGAGGAGACCGCGGAGGCGGGGCCGTACGGCCCCGCCTCCGTCGTTCGTCCATCCGTCGTGCACCCCGCCTCCGTGGCGCGCCCGTCCTCCGTGCACCCCGCCCCGGTGTGGGGCGGGCACCACCACCGCGGGGCCCGGCAGCGCCACCACCGTGGTGGTGCGCGCCTACTGGTCCTACCCGGGGGTCGGGTCTAGCGTCGTCGGTGACGGCCCGGTGACCGACGAAGTCACCGGTCGACAACGGTGCGGTGATGAAGAGTGCTCGAACGATCACTCAGGGTATCGTTCCCTGCGTCGTGTGCTCGCCGGTCGCCACACCGTCACCCGGAGGTCGGCGATGGTCAACGCGGGTGCCCCACACTCGTGCGTACACGGCGACCCGACGTGCACCGGCTCAGGAGACACCCCGATATGACCACCTCGTTCCTTCCCGAATCCCCTCCGGCGGCCGAGGTCCGGACGGCCGCCGCGGGGCACCGCACGACCGTGCTCATCGGCACGGACACCTACCCGCCCGACGTGAACGGCGCCGCCTACTTCACCGCCCGGCTGGCCCGGGGACTGGTGCGGCGCGGGGCGCGGGTGCACGTGGTGTGCGCCTCCCCCGACGGGCACCCGCACGTGGTGGAGCGCGACGGGGTGGTCGAGCACCGGCTGCGGTCGATGTCGTCCCTGGTCCACGACAGCGTTCGGCTGGCCCTGCCGCTGGGGGTGCGCGGCCACCTGGACCGGCTGCTGGAGCGGCTGCGCCCCGACGCCGTGCACATCCAGAACCACTTCCTCATCGGGCGGATGCTGGCCGCCGCGGCGCGGACGCACGGCGTTCCGGTGGTGGCCACCAACCACTTCATGCCGGAGAACCTCTTCGACTACGTGCACGTCCCCGGGCCGCTGCGCCCGCACGCCGCCCGGATGGCCTGGCAGGACCTGGGCGCGGTGCTGTCCCGGGTGGACCACGTGACCACGCCGACCCCGGCGGCCGCCCGGCTGCTGTGGGAGCAGGGGTTCACCCGGCCGGTGGAACCCGTCTCCTGCGGGATAGACCTGGCCCGGTTCCGGCCCGTGGAGGGCGGGGACGCGCGGCGACGGCGCATCCGGGCCCGGCTGGGCGTCCCCGACCGGACGACGGTGGTGTTCGTGGGCCGGCTGGACGAGGAGAAGCGGGCCGACGAGCTGATCCGGGCGGTGGCGCGCACCGCCGCCGACGTCCAGCTGGTGCTGGCCGGGCACGGCGCCTACCGCAGGCGGCTGGAGGACCTGGCCGAGGCCGAGGGGGTCGCCGACCGGGTGGTGTTCCTGGGGTTCGTCGCCCACGAGGACCTGCCGGACGTGTACCGGGCCGCCGACGTGTTCGCCATCGCGGGCATCGCCGAGCTCCAGAGCATCGCCACCCTGGAGGCGATGGCCTCCGGGCTGCCGGTGGTGGCCGCCGACGCCATGGCCCTGCCCCACCTGGTGGAGGAGGGCGCCAACGGGTTCCTGTACCCGCCGGGGTCGCCGGAGGAGCTGGCCGCCCGGGTGGACGAGGTGGTCGCCGACGAGGCGCGGCGGCGGGCCATGGGCGCGCACAGCAGGGAGATGGCCTCCGCCCACCGGCTGGAGGACTCCCTGGCCCGGTTCGAGCGGATCTACCGGGAGGCGGCCGCCGAGGGCGTCGCCCTGCCCGTGGAGGGGTTCGCCCTCAACCGCCGGTAGCGGACTCCGGCGGGCCGGAGGGCGGTGGCGGTGGCGGCGCGGCCGGATCGACCACCGGGAGCGTGAACCCGATGGCGGCCCCGCCGCCCTCCCGGTTGCGGGCGAACACGTCGCCGCCGTGGGCGCGGGCGATCTCCCGCACCATGGACAGCCCCAGGCCCGAACCCGGCAGCCCGCGCGCCGAGGTGGCGCGGTAGAAGCGCTCGAACACCCGCCCCGTCTCGGCCGGGTCGATGCCCGGCCCCCGGTCCAGCACCTCCACGGTGCCGGTGCGGACGCGGATCTCGATGGGCGCGGAACCGTCCGGGTCGAACTTGGCCGAGTTCTCCACCGGGTTGGCCATCGCCCGCTCCAGCGCGCCGGGGCGCCCGTGCACGGTGCTGTCGTCGGCGTCCACGACGATCTCCCGGCCGGTGCGCCGCCGGGTGCGGTCGGCCACCTTGCGGGCGACGTCGGCCAGCCGCACCGCGCTGGGCGTCTCGTCCTCGTGGTCGCCGGTGGCCAGCCCCACCAGTTCGTTGACCAGGGTCGTCAGCTCGCGGGTCTCCCCGCGCAGGTCGTCGTAGAGGCTCGAACGCGCCTCCGGGGTCAACCGGTCGGCCCGGCCCAGCACCTGGATGTTGGTGTAGAGGCTGGTCAGCGGGGTGCGCAGTTCGTGGGCGGCGTCCTGGACCAGGCGCCGCTGCTCCTCCTGGGAACGGGCCAGCCGGGCCAGCATCGCGTTGAAGGCGTCGCCGAGGCGGTCCACCTCGTCGTTCCCGCCCTCCTCCCCCGCCGGGGTGTCGCGGCGCCCGGCCAGCGGGTCGAGGCGGCCGGTGGAGCTCACGTACTCGGCGGCGTCGGTGAGCCGGACCAGGCGCCCGGTGGTGCGGTGGCCGATCAGCCACCCCGCGCAGGCCGCGCACAGGGCGACGAGCAGACCCACCCACAGGATCTGGGTGGCCAGGCGGTCGAGCATCCGCTCGGTGGGCGACATCTGCTGGATGACCTGGAGGGCGCCCGCGCCCTCCCCCAGGGACACCGTCGCCACCCGGTAGACCTGGCCGTTCACAGCCTGCTCGCGGGTGGCCACGTCACCGGGTTCGGCGGCCAGGACCATCTCCATGTCCTCGTCGCTGGGGGTGAAGAGCACCACCTCCGGGGTGGCCGACACCTCCACCTGGCGGCCGCCGTCCGGGGTCAGCAGGTGGATCTGGAGGTCCTTGCTCGCCAGGATCGGGCTCCGGTCGAACGGTTCGTCCTCGCGCAGGGACACGATCTGGTCGGACAGGGCGGTGACGACGCGGTCGAACTCGTCGCGCACGTCGGCGCGGATGAGCGCGGCCGCCGTGGTGTAGGCCAGGGTGCCGACCAGGGCGATGGTGACCGCCACGACCAGCACGAACATCACGGCGAACCGGGTGCCCAGGCGCCAGCCGCTCGGGTGCAGGAGCACGCGGGGGGCGGTGCGTCCCTCGGACACGGCCCTCACCCCTGCGGGCGCAGCGTGTACCCGACACCGCGCACGGTCTGGATGAGCGGCGGACCGCCGTCCTCCAGTTTGCGGCGCAGGTAGCTGATGTAGACCGCGAGGTTCTTGGACTCGGGGCCGAAGTCGTAGCCCCAGATGCGGTCGTAGATGGTGGCGTGGTCCAGCACGATGCCCGCGTTGCGGACCAGCAGTTCGAGCAGGTCGAACTCGGTCTTGGACAGCTCGATCTCGCGGTCGCCCCGCCACACCCGGCGGGCGCGCGGGTCCAGGCCGAGTTCGCCGACGCGCAGCGTCCCCTCGTCGGGGTCGCCGGGGACGGGGGCGGCGCGGCGCAGCAGCGCGCGCAGCCGGGCCAGCAGCTCGTCGAGCTCGAAGGGCTTGGCGAGGTAGTCGTCGGCGCCAGCGTCCAGCCCCGCCACCCGGTCGGGGGTCTCCACGCGGGCGGTGAGCATGAGGATGGGGGTGCGGTCGTGCTCGGCGCGCAGCACCCGGGCCACGCCCAGGCCGTCGACGCCCGGCATCATCACGTCGAGGATGAGCAGGTCGACGGGGTCGGCGTGGACGGCGGCGAGTGCCTGGACCCCGTCGGCGACGGTCCGGACCGTGTAGCCCTCCAGCTGGAGGGCGCGCTCCAGCGACTCCCTGATGGCGCGGTCGTCGTCGGCGACCAGCACGGTGGCGGTGGTGGCGTCCATGGGCCTCATGCTGCCGTATCCGGGTGAGAGGCCGGTAAGAGGCGGTTCGGGCGCGTGTCAGAAGCCGCGGCCGTGTTCGCGCCGGTCAGGTGTGCGGGCCGGTGGGGGCGGTCCGGGCCGGGCGCCGGTCAGGCGGGCGGATGAGCGGACCGGCCGGGTGCCGGTCAGGCGGGCGGGGTGAAGGCGCGGGTGCGGGTCAGCCCCGCGGCCCGGCCCTTGCCCGCGATGACCAGGGCCATCTTGCGGGACGCCTCGTCCAGCATCTCCTCGCCGAGCATGACGGCGCCGCGCCGCTCCACGCCGGTGGCGTGGGCGTAGGCGTCCAGGATCAGCTCGGCGTGGTCGTAGTCCTCCTGGGCGGGGGCGAACACCTCGTTGGCGGCCTCCACCTGGAGCGGGTGCAGCACCCACTTGCCGTCGAAGCCCAGGGCCGCGGTGCGCCCGGCGGCGCGGCGGAACGCGTCCACGTCGCGGATCTGGAGGTAGGGGCCGTCGACGGCCTGGAGGCCGTGGGCGCGGGCGGCGGTGAGGATGCGCATGAGGACGTAGTGGTACGCGTCGCCGGTGTCGTAGCCCGGCGGCTGCTCGCCCACGACCAGGGACTTCATGTTGAGGGAGGCCATGAAGTCGGCCGGCCCGTACACCAGGCTCTCCAGGCGCGGGGAGGCGGCGGCGATCTCCTCCACGTTGGTCAGGCCCTTGGCGTCCTCGATCTGGGCCTCGATGCCGATGCGCCCCACCGGCAGGCCCGCGGCGCGTTCGATCTGGGTGAGGAGGGTGTCCAGCCACTGGATGTCGCGGGCGGCGGTGACCTTGGGCAATACCAGGGCGTCCAGGTTCGCGCCCGCGCCCTCCACCACGGTGATGACGTCGCGGTAGGCCCAGGCGGTGGTGGCGTCGTTGACGCGGACGGTGCGGACCTTCTCCCCCCAGCCGCCGTCGTTGAGGGCGGCGACCACGGTGGCGCGGGCGGCCTCCTTCTCGGCGGGGGCGACCGCGTCCTCCAGGTCGAGGAAGAACGCGTCCACGTCCAGGCCGCGCGCCTTCTCCACGAACCGGGGGTTGGACCCCGGCACCGCGAGCACCGACCGTCGCGCCCTGAGCTCACCCATCGCTTCTCCCCCTGCTCGTCCCCGCCGTGGTGCGGGCCCATCCTCCCACCCCGGCGTGCATAAAGTGGGACGGGGCCCACGGGTCCCGAGAACCGGGAGGAGCCGCCGATGTCCACCACCTCGTACCCGACCAGCGCCCACTGGGGCAGCTACCGGGTCCTGGTCCGCGACGACCGGGTGGTGGGGGTGCGGCCCGACCCGGCCGACCCTGCGCCGTCGCCCGTCATGGAGAACACGCCCGTCGCCCAGCACCACGCCTCGCGGGTGGCCCGGCCCGCCGTGCGGCGGCGCTGGCTGGAGCACGGGCCCGGGCCCGACCCGCGCCGCGGCGACCCCGACGACGAGTACGTCGAGGTGGGCTGGGAGCGGGCGCTGGACCTGCTCGCCGGGGAGCTGGACCGGGTGCGCACCGCCCACGGGAACGCGGCGATCTACGGCGGGTCCTACGGCTGGGGCAGCTCCGGCCGGGTGCACCACGCGCAGAGCCAGCTGCACCGGTTCCTCAACACCATCGGCGGGTACACGCGCTCGCGCACGACCTACAGCCACGGCGCGGTGGAGACCCTGTTCCCGCGCATCCTCGGCACCCCGGCGGCCAACAGGCTGCTGCACCGGGCCCCCTCCTGGGAGGTGATCCGGGAGCACACCGACCTGGTGGTGACGTTCGGCGGGCTGCGGGTGTCCAACATGTGGATGACCTCGGGCGGGCGGGCCGCGCACACCGCCGGGCCGTCGATGCGGGCGGCCTCCGAGGCGGGGGTGGGGTTCGTGTCGCTGTCGCCGCTGCGCGACGACACGCCCGACGACGTGAAGGCCGAGTGGGTGCCGCTGAGGCCGGGCACCGACACGGCGGTGCTGCTGGCGCTCATGTACGTGCTGTTCACCGAGGACCTGGCCGACCTGGAGTTCCTGGACCGGTACACGGAGGGCGCCGACGTGGTGCGCTCCTACGTTCTGGGCGGGCGCGACGAGCGCGGCGAGGGTCTCGGGCGGTCCCGCACCCCCGAGTGGGCGGAGCGGATCAGCGGGGTACCGGCCGCCGACATCCGGGAGCTGGCCCGGCGGATGGCGCGGGGGCGGACCCTGGTCAACGTGGGCTGGTCGGTGCAGCGCGCCCGGTACGGCGAGCAGCCGCTGTGGGCGGGGCTGGCGCTGGCCTGCTGCCTGGGGCAGGTGGGCCTGCCCGGCGGCGGGTTCGCCTCCGGGTACGGGTCCATGGGCAACTACGGCGGCGGGTCGACGCCGCTGGGGCTGCCGGTGATGCCGCAGGGCGACAACGCGGTCAAGGACTTCATCCCGGTGGCGCGCATCTCGGACATGCTGCTGCACCCGGGCGAGGCGTACCACTACGACGGCGAGGAGCGCCGCTACCCGGACGTCAAACTCGTCTACTGGGCGGGCGGCAACCCGTTCCACCACCACCAGGACCTGGCCCGGCTCACCCGGGCGTTCGGGCGGCCGGAGACCGTGGTGGTGCACGAGACGCACTGGACGGCGACGGCCCGGCACGCCGACATCGTCATCCCGTCCACGACGGTGCTGGAGCGCGACGACCTCACCGCCAGCCGGGGCGACCTCAGCCTGCGGGCGATGCCCCGGGCGGTGCCGCCGCACGGGGAGGCGCGCGACGAGTACGACACCTACGCCGACCTGGCCGAACGCCTGGGCGTGCGGGAGGCGTTCACCGAGGGGCGCACCTCCGCCGACTGGATGCGGGAGATCTACCGGCGGTGGCGGTCTCTGGTGAGGCGGCGCGGGCTGGAGGCGCCGGAGTTCGACGCGTTCTGGGCGGAGGGCCGGGTGGAGATGCCGGGCCGGGTCGAGGACGAGGCGCTGCTGGGGGACTTCCGCGCCGACCCGGACGGGCACCCGCTGCGCACGCCGAGCGGGCGGATCGAGCTGTACTCCGCGACGATCGCGTCGTTCGGGTACAAGGACTGCCCGGGGTACCCGGTGTGGCTGCCGGGTCCGGTGCTGTCGGACCCCGACGGGGAGTTCCCGCTGGTGCTGGTGGCCAACCAGCCGACCGGCCGCCTGCACGGCCAGCAGGACATGGGCGCGCACAGCATGCGCCAGAAGATCGACGGCCGCGCCCCGATACGCCTGCACCCGGCCGACGCGGCCGCGCTGCGGATCGCCGACGGCGACCTCGTGCGCGTGGTCGGCCCGCGCGGCTCCTGCCTGGCGGGCGCGGTGCTCAGCGACGCCCTGCTGCCGGGGGTGGTCCAGCTGTCGACGGGCGCCTGGTACGACCCGTCCTCGACGGAGGCCACCTGCGCCCACGGCAACCCCAACGCCCTGATCACCGACGAGGGCACCTCGTCGCTGAGCCAGGGCTGCACGGGCCAGCTCGCCCGCGTCCGGGTGGAGCGCTTCGACGGCACCCCGCCCCCGGTCCGCGCCTTCGACCCGCCCCGCGGCACCACCCCCGCCTGACCCCGGGGGCGGGGCCCGCCCGGGGCGCGGGAGACCTGCCCTCAAAATCAGGACAGAATTCGGACCGGTCGCTATAGTGGTCATCATGGAGACCATTCCGATCACGGAGGCCAAGGCGAAGATCGCCGAGCTGGCCGACCGGGCACAGCGTGAGCACGCCGACTACATGTTCACCAAGAACGGCCGTCCGGCCGTCGTGATGATGTCGGTGGCCCAGTACGAGTCCCTGATGGAGACCCTGGGCATCCTCGCCGACGGTGAGGCCCGCGCGGACCTCCGAGAGGCCGCCGAGTCTGAGGATTTCACCACCGAAGAGGACATGGCCGCACTGATGGAACAGCGGCTCGGCAGGAACTCCGCGGCATGAGGGTCGTCTACAAGAGCCCGGCGAAGCGGTCTCTGACCGAGGAACTGCCCGAGGCGGTGGCGGTGGCCGCGTACGAGTTCATCAACGGCCCGTTGCGAGAGAACCCCTGGCGCGTCGGCAAGCCCTTGGAAGAACCGTTCGCCGGACTGCACACGGCACGCCGGGGAACGTACCGGGTCATCTACAAGATCCGCCCGGACAAGGACCTGATCGAGATCCATTCGATCCGGCACCGGCGGGACGCCTACCGGGCCTGAGTCCCACCGCCCCGGCAGGCGGCGGGCGGAGCGGGTCGGCGCCCTGGCCGAGCGGTCGTTCATCGGGGTGAGCGTCCCGGCGTCGAAGGCCCGGCCCGAGTCGCGGACGGCCCGCAGCGGTTCCGAGGCGTGGGGGCCGTAGTCCGCGGCGTCCACGGACGCCTTCCAGTCCATCGCGTACAGGTCGCTCACCCGCACCTCGTGCCCGGCGGCCTCCAGTGTGGAGACCGCGAGGTCCTTGAGTGCGCCGTTGAGCGAACCCGGCTCCGGGTGGGCGTGGACGATCAGCGTCTTCATGGGGACTCCTCGGTGTCGGCTGCCTCGGGATCGGCTGCCTCCGATTCTGGGAGCCGCGGCGCCCGGCGTTCAGGGGCGCCCCTTCCGTCGGACCGGACTTCCTGGTAACGGCAGGGCCACCCTCACGGGCGCGGCCGCGGCCATACTGGAGGCATGGACACTGGGGGAATGGACGATCTCGCGGGCTTCCTCCGGACCCGGCGTTCCCGGGTCGATCCGACGACCGTGGGCATCCCCGGCGACAACCGGCGCCGGGTCGAGGGGCTGCGCCGCGAAGAGGTCGCGCATCTGTCCGGCGTCAGCTTCGACTACTACGTGCGCCTGGAGCAGGGCCGGGCGACCCAGCCGTCCGAGCAGGTGCTCGACGCGCTCGCCCGGGTCTTGGGCCTGGACGACACCGCACGCGGGCACCTGCACCGGCTGGCCCGGCAGCCCCGCCGCCGCGCGAAGACGTCGAGCGGACGGCGGATCCGTCCGGAGCTGCTGCGCGTCCTGGACCTGGTCGTCGGCACGCCCGCGGTGATCGTGAACCACCGCATGGACGTGCTCGCCGGGAACCGCCTCGCCGGGCTCCTCTACGGCCGGCCGCTGCCGGCTCTGAACACCGCACGGCACATCTTCCTGGAGGAGGACGAGCACGGCGGCCTGTACGCGGACTGGGAGGCCTGCACCCTCGACGCGGTCGGCCACCTGCGCCTGGCCGCCGGACGGTACCCCGACGACCCGCGCCTGGCCTCGCTGGTCGGGGAGTTGGCGGTGGGCAGCGAGCGCTTCCGCCGCCTGTGGGCCCGGGCGGACGTGCGCGCCCGCACCCACGGCCGCAAGGCGTACCGGCACCCGCTGGTCGGCCTGCTGGAACTGCACCAGGAGAACTTCTCCCTTCCGGACGGGTCGGGCATGGAGCTGCTGGTGCTGTCCGCGGTCCCGGGCGGCCCCGCCGAGGACGGGCTCCGCCTGCTCGCCGGCCTGGACACGGCCGACGGCGACACGCACCCCCCGGCCCGGACCCGGACCCGCGACTGACCCCACCGGGCACGACGTGAGCACACCGCTCACGTGTTCCCCGCGAACGGCCGTCCGGCCGTCGTGACGGTGCCGACGGCCCGGCACCCGTCCCGGCCGGAGGAGCGACGGACCCGCGAGGCCGTGGCCGAAAGTGGACACGGTAAACCCACCCCGGAGGCCTCTGAGCACGGGATATACGGCGCCCCGGATCTCCACCGGGGTGCCGTTCGGACCTTTCCCCACCGCAACCGGAGCCGGCGCATTCGATGACCTGCGACAACGCCCGAAAAAGGCAGGCGGCCAGGGCGTTTGGCACATCCGAAAACACCCGGTAATTTCTTTCCGGGCAACAACCCGATAAATCTTCCCCCATCAATCGGGAAAAGAAAGAGAACACCTTGAGAAGAGCATTTCTTAAAGTCGCCGCCGTTATCACCGGCGCACTGACGATCTCTCTCGCCACCTCCACAGCCACCTTGGCCGAGGAGGCTTACACGTCGGTCGAGGAGATCGAAATCCTCATCACCGATGACGGAGAGGTGCTCACCGTCGGCGAGGGAGAGGACGTCGAGAGCATCGAGGCCTACCAGGCCCAACTGGCCGACGAGACGGGAATCCGACCCTTCGGCACCGAATACGGATACTCCTCCAACGGAACGCTCCGGATCCAGTCGAATTCGGCGGCGACCTCCATCGACTACTTCAAGGACGCCGGAAGCTCCATCAAGGTGGAGTTCAGAAACTACTACAGCTCGAACAGGGGAACCGGGTGGTCGTGCCCGCAGACCATCGGTTCCGGGGGCCGGGGAGGCTGTGGCGCGAGGCACCCGTCCTGGGCCGGGTCGGCCAGGGTCCGGGGCGAGATGAGGGTCGTCGGAACCAGCACGATCATCCGGACGAAGTACACGACCCAGGCCTGAGCGCCTGAAGAACCCCCACCTGCCGGGTCCTGGCCGACGGCCGGGACCCACTCGATCAAGGCTGCCCATGTGGACCGTACTCTTCTTTGCCACGCCCGCGACCATCGGTGCGATCCTCGCCCTGCTCGCGGTGGCCTCCCTGCTCGCCACCCTGGTGTCCAGGCGCTCGGCGGCCGGGTTCTCCGGGTTCGCCCGCGTCACACTCACTTTCGCGTCGGTCGCCTATGTGGTCCTCCTCGCCGTCATTCCGATATCCGGGGTGGAGAAGGTCGGCGAATCGAACCGTAGCGTTACCTGGAACCCCTTGCAGTTCCTAGAGGAGAACCGGCAGGACCAGCAACTGGAGGAGACCTATACGACAACGCTGAACAGCGGGGAAATCGTGCTGTACAGCAGGGAGGAGCTGTCCGGCGAAGATCGCGCCGAACACCTCTCCTGGGAGCAGTACGCCTATTTCCTGCACGGAGCCCCGGACGACCTGACCGTCGTGAGAAGTGATGGCGGCGATGTCACATCCCAGGAGGAGATCCAGGTCATCGGCGAGATCGCCGACCGGATCCCCGAGGAACCGCTCGCATACGACTCCATGATGGTCGAAGAGAAATCCGTCAACGCCCTTCTCTTCGTTCCCCTGGCCTTGGTGGCCTTTCACGCGTTCTCATCATGGCCGCCACGTGTCTTTTTCGGACCCGCCCTATCGGTTCTCATCGAAACGGTTCAGTGGGCCCTGGCGTCAGGACGCAGCGTCGACGCGGGGGACGTCCTGATGAACACGGTCGGATCGCTCACCGGAACGGCGATGGCGTGGGGCTCGTACCTCCTTGTGGAGGCCCTCGCGGCGCGACGGTCCTCCGCCGGGGACCGTCGGCCGGGTGCCGGTGGTCTTTGAGCGGCGATCGTCCGCCCCGGCGGTGGAACGGCGTTGCTCCCCCGGCCCGGCACCCTCTAGGGTGCCGGGCATGAAGATCAGACCGGGTGGACTCGACGACCTCCCCACCGTCCTGGGCATGCTGGACAGCGCCGTCACGTGGCTCGTCTCCCACGGCCGCACCGGCCAGTGGGGCACCGAGCCCTGGTCGTCCCGGCCCGCGTCCGTCCAGCGCATCGGGGAGATGCTCGCCGACGCCGAGCCCTGGATCCTGGAGGTCGACGGCGAGCCCGCCGGCACCCTCGTCCTGGACTCCAAGCCCGGCACCGGCGTCGCCCCCGTCGACGAGCCCGAGGTCTTCGTCCGCCTGCTGGTCACCGACCGCCGCTTCGCCGGCCGCGGCGTGGGCGCCGCACTGCTGGAGCACGCCACCGAGGAGACCCGCCGCCGCAACGTCGACCTGCTGCGCGTCGACTGCTTCGCGGGCAACGAGGGCCGCCTGGTCGCCTACTACACCGGCCAGGGCTTCACCCCCACCGACACCTTCACCGTCGGCGACTGGCACGGCCAGATCCTCGCCAAGCGCCTGGGCTGAGGGGCCCGCCGGGGCTCAGTATTCGAGCTCCGGCCGCAGCGGTCCGCCCACCCGGTGCAGGTGGCGCAGCACCTCGGCGTAGGAGTGGAACAGGCCGGTCTCGTGGTACGCCAGCCCGAACCGCTCACAGGCCGCCCGCACCAGCGGCTGTGCGCGGCGCAGGTTGGGCCGGGGCATCGACGGGAACAGGTGGTGCTCGATCTGGTAGTTCAGGCCGCCCAGGAGCAGGTCGACCACCGGCCCGCCCCGCACGTTGCGCGAGGTGAGGACCTGGCGGCGGAGGAACCCCGTCTTCGTCCCCTCCGCCACCACCGGCATGCCCTTGTGGTTCGGGGCGAAGGAGCACCCCATGTACAGCCCGAACACACCCTGGTTGACCAGGATGAAGCACAGTGCCTGGAGCGGTGTGAGGGTCGCCAGCACGATCGCCAGGTAGCCGCCGAAGTGCGCCGCCAGCAGCGTCGCCTCCACGATCCGGGTCCGCGGCGGCAGGTCGGTCCGCTTCACGACCCCGATGGCCGAGGCGACGTGCAGGTGGAAGGCCTCCAGGAGCAGCATGGGGAAGAACAGCCAGGCCTGGCTCCGGGCCAGCCACCTCCCCGGCCCCCGGCGGCGCAGCAGGGCCTGCTCCCGGCTGAACGCCAGGGCCGCCCCGGCGATGTCGGGGTCCCGGCCCTCGTGGTTGGGGTGGGCGTGGTGCCGGTCGTGTTTGTCGACCCACCACCCGTACGCCAGCCCCACCAGCAGGTCGCCGTGGATCCACCCGATGACCCGGTTGGCCCGTTCGCCCTCGGCGATCTGCCCGTGCCCGGCGTCGTGGCCGATGAAGGCCGTCTGGGTGAAGAGCACGCCGAGCACCACGGCCGTGACCAGCTGCCACCAGGACGGACCGATCAGGACGAAGGCCGTCCAGGTGGCCAGGAGCAGGGACAGCGTGATGGCGATCCGCGCCGTGTAGTGGCCCCGGCGCCTGCGCAGCAGCCCGTGTTCGCTCACCTCCCGGGACAGGACCGCGAAGTCGCTCCCCCGTCTTCCGGGTGTCCGGGCGGGGTGCGTGGTCTCTCCTCCGGTCATGCGGCCATCGCCTCGCCCACCGTGGCGTGGATGGGCGGAAGGCCGCGCGTCCCGGTCAGTTCCAGGACCCTGGCGACCCGCCCCGAGGGCGCGGCCAGGCGCAGGTCGGTCCCCGAACGCTCGGCCCGGGCCCGTACCTCGGCCAGGAGGGAGAGTCCGGCGGCGCCGAAGAAGGTCACCCCGGACAGATCGATGACCACCCGGTCACCGTGGTCGCGCAGCACCTCGAACAGGCGGGTCCGGTACCCGGGGATCGTCACCAGGTCGACGTCGCCGGAGACCCGCACGAGTGTCCCCCTGTCGTGTTCCCGCCACGACACCGCGCCGCGGCGTGAGACGCGCGCGTCCTCCTCGTTCTCTTCGTAGAGCCCGCCGCCCTCGGATTCCCAGTTCATTTCCGGGGGTGTGCGGGGCGGTGGTGGAAGCAGGGACGCGACGTCCATGATCTCGTCGGCCTTCCTGGTGTTCGTGGACAGGATGGCCAGGTCGAGCGCCGACCAGGCGGAGAACGCCGCCACACCGGGCGGTACGACCAGCAGGCGGGTGCGCCTGCCATTGTCGCCCACCGCGACCACGAGGTCGGGCGGCATCTCCAGAGACCAGGAGAGGCGGATCGCGCGGCCGGCCACCGCGAGGAGACCCGGGCGGTGGTACCAGCCGGTCACCCCCAGTTCGAGCAGGTGGACGGGGCCCCGCCGGTCGTCGATGGCCAGGACGAGTCCGGGCAGCTCGGCGACGGGGTCGCCGGACCTGGGCCACCACCCGCCGTCCAGGACGGCACCGTGGTGCGGAATGGGGTTGAGCCTCAACCGAGGGGTCGACGGAGGGGTGTCGGAGACCGCTGGCGGGCGCTGGGTGAAGGCGGACATGAGTGGAGTACTCCACGATCCCCGGCTCGGAAGAGCCCTGCTCGCACCGGGCCGGCTGGTGGCGTGGACGCGGCGGACGCGTCACGCGCGGCGGGAGAGGGGACAGGTTCCAGGCCTGCACCGAAGTGGCGTGGCGGTCCAGAACGGCGGTCCGGATCCTGACCCGACGTCACACCCTCGTCCCGGCGTACCGGGCTCTCTCGGAACGGGGTATCGCCCCCGCTCCCTCCCAGCCTATGCCCCGGCCCCCCACCGCACAGGGGTGCGTGCACCCCTCTCCCGCCTCCTCGGCACAGCGGGGAACGTACCGGGCCCGGCGGTCAGCGGACCAGGAGGCGGTCGGCGGAGCGGGGCAGCAGCAGGCCGACGAGGCCGACGGTCGCGTACACCACCTGGCCGGGGGCCAGCATGCCGAGGACGGCCCCGCTGTTGGCGGTGGGCGAGCGCAGGAAGTCGCGCATGTGCGGGTGGGCGCGCGGCACCCCGTTGCCCGACACCAGCAGGAGCAGCACCGCGCCCAGCAGGACCGCCGCCCACACCGCGTCGAACGCGGACAGCCCCGCGAACCAGGTCTGGAGGCGCTCCAGGGCCAGCAGCGCGTAACCCGGTTCGCCCACCGGGATGTCCGGGGAGTCCACCGGGACGCGCGGCGCGGGCGCCGGGACCACCGCGAACGCCACCGCCGCCGCGGCCGCCAGCGCCGTGACCCCGCCGGTCGCCGCCAGCCCCAGCCGCCGCGCCAGGTCGCGCGCCGTGCGTGTCAGCTCCTCCTGCGACGGGTGGTGCCGCCACGGCCTGGCCCCCGACCGGGCCTCCCCCATCGCGTTCGCCCGCCGCTGCCGCAGGAACCGCCACGTGTCCCCCAGCGTCGCCGGGCCCCGGCGCGCGGCGATCGTGCAGGCCGCCAGCTCGTGCACGATCATCGCCAGCGTCGTCGTCAGCGTCACCGGCAGCTCCGCCCAGGCCAGCGCGGCCCGGCGGAACCCCGGCGCGATGTCCCCCGGCACCCGCACCCGCATCGCCACCGCGCGCCCGCGCGCCCGCCGCCGCAGCCCCGCCAGTGGCGGCAGCCCCGGCAGCGGCGGGGTGCTCTCGGCCGCGGTCGCGATGAGCCGGTAGTCCAGCGCCACCCCGCACGCCACCAGCACCACCAGGAAGAACGGGGTGAGCACACCGCCGCCGAGCAGGCCCAGCACCACACCCGACGCCGGGTGCAGGGCCGCCCCCGCCAGCAGCGCGTTCAGGTTCAGGTGCTCCAGGAACGCCGCCAGCACCGCCAGCGGCGGCAGCGCCCACAGCCACCGGCCCCGCCCCACGACCGCCAGCCCCAGCGCCGCCCCGACCAGACCGGTGGTCACCGCGTGCCCCGAGAACGCCGCGATGACGGCCCCGGTGTCCCGGTCCATGATCTGGCTGCCCCCCGGCAGGAACCACCCGCCGCCCCCGGAGCCGCCCACCGTGAGCGCGGTGACCAGGTGTTCGGCCAGCTGGAACCCGGCGCCCGAGGCCGCCGCCAGCAGCGCGAAGTCCACCGCCGCCAGCCGCCGGGCCCGGCGCGGCGCCACCAGGGGCAGCAGCGCGAGCGGCAGCAGCTTGCCGAGCTCCTCCACCGTCACCGCCACGTAGGTGTACGGCACCACGTCGTAGGTGCCCGCGCCCAGCGCCCCGGTGACCGCCCGTTCGACCAGCGCCAGCGGCCACAGCAGCAGCGCGCCCAGCGCCGCGACGCGCAGCAGGGAGGCGAAGGACACCGTTCGGGACCGGGCGATGAGCGCCAGCTGGAGCAGGACCGCGAACAGCACCGCCAGCGCCGGGAGCACCGGCCCCCGCACGTCCGACACCGCCAGCGGCGCGATGGCCGCCACCGCCAGAGCCGTCCACCCCGCGGCCCCGCGCAGGGCGCGCAGGCCGCGGGCCGCCGACCCGCGCCGGAACCGGTCGGCCCCGGCGGCGGCGCGTTCGTGGAGGTCGGGGCCGGGCGCCCGGCGCTTCCCGGTGTCCGCGCACCGGTACAGCGCCGCCGCCCGCACCAGTTCCGGGGTCTTCTCGATCTCCGCGCGGGACGCGAAGTGCGCCCGGGCCTGGGGGATGTCCGCCCCCACCAGTTCGCGCACGAAGTCCGCCGGGCCCGCCGCCACCGTCAGGTCGTCGGCGGTGATGAGCACCGCGGCCGAGAAGTCCTCCACGCATACCAGGAAGTCGGTGGGGTCGGGGCCCCAGCCGCGCACCAGGTCGATGAGGGTGTCGGTGTCCAGGGGGATCTCGGTGACGGGTTCGTAGGAGAACTCGGGCCGGGTCCGGCACACCAGCAGCCGCTCCACGCCCATGGAGCGCCCGGCCGCGATGACGGCGCGCACGAGGTTGCGGTCGCGCGGCACCAGGAACGGTGTGGTGACCTTGCCGTCGACCCGGATCCACTGCGGGTCCAGCTCGGTCGCTCCGGCGCACACGCGCAGGACCAGGTCCCGCGCGAGCATGGCCTGTTCTTCCATCGGGGTCCTCGTACCGTCGGGGGGCGAACGGGTCGGGGCCGGGGGTGCCCTGGGGGTTCGTGTCCCGGGGCGTTCCGGCCCGACCGAGCATAACGGCGGGGCCCCGGGCCGTCAGGGGGCGGGCTCGGGAGCCGTCCTGGGGGCGGGGACGGAGGCGGGATCAGGGGCGGAGGCGGGCTCGGGAGAGGGGGCAGGGGTGGAGCCGGGGGCGGGCTCGGGGACGGAGCCGGGTGTCCGGGCGGGGCGGGGCCCGGCCCCGAACGCGTCGGTGGACAGCTGCACGAAGTGCCGCACCCCGGGCAGGTCCAGGATCCAGCCGGTGAACGCCCACCCGAAGTTGAGGTGGTCCAGCGCCCGGGCCAGCGCGGACGGTCCGCTCCAGCGGACGCCCTCGGGGTTCTCGTAGGTGAGCCGGTACAGGACCTCGGGGTGCTCGTGGGCGTCCCGGATCCGGAGGGCGACCGGCGAGCGGGCCTCGATCCACGTGCGCACCCCCTGGCACATGGAGCAGTCGGCGGCCACGTACAGGGTTCCGGCGGCGCGGTGCGGCCAGGGCCGCCAGCGGGGCAGCCAGGCCCGCACCCCGGAGCGATAGCGGTCCCAGGCCGGGCCGAACGACTCGCGCAACCGCTCGCTCTCGTGCCAGGAGGCGAACCCGGCACCGTAGGCGACCGCGACCACGGCCCCGTACAGCAGCCGGGGGTCGGCGAACACCGCCGCCAGGACCAGGTAGACGGCGACCATGGTGGTCTGCATGGGGTTGCTGAGGTAGGCGTAGGGGCCGCTGGTGACCAGGCGTTCGGGCGGGTCGTAGGGCAGCGGGGTGCCGCGGCCGACGCGGGCGAACTCGCGGGCGGCGGCCAGCCCGGGCAGGGCGGCCAGGCCCAGGAGTTGCAGGGCGACCGGGAGGCCGCCGGGGAGGGCGGTCCCGGTGGTGATGTCGGTGGTGGGGCCGGTGCTGGGGCCGGTACCGGTTCCGGTGCCGGGCAGGATGCCCAGGGCTGCGACCGGGAGCACCACCATCAGCCCGAAGGACAGCACCGCCTGCGCCCACATGCGCGCCCGCACGGCCCGGCCCTTGCGGGTCCAGTAGGCGAGCATCAGGGCGGGGATCAGGCACAGCGCCGAGCCGACGAACTCGCCGAGCAGCCAGGTGCCGCTCAGGACCACGACGGGTTCGGCCAGCGGCATGACGATGATGTCGGCCCACACCAGCAGCGCGGTGAGCAGCGGCACCGGCAGGAACCGGAGCAGCATCGCGGGCAGGGCGCCCCACAGCAGCGCCCAGGCCAGCAGCAGGTCGACGGGGAGGCCCGCCCACACCGCCCCCTCGGCGTGGAAGGACCACCAGCCCGCGTGCAGGGCGTAGAGGTTGAGCGGGATGAGGGTGAGCAGCGCCCAGGAGGTGGAGACGATCATGGCGGCGATCTCACGGGGCCGGGGCGGCCGCCACAGGCACAGGATCGCGAGCGGTAGGACGGGGGTGAGCAGGCCGATGCCGCGGACGAGGAGGGCGGGGAGCTCGGGGTTCACCGGTCGGCCTCCGCGGTGGGGGCGGCGGGGCCGGCCTGGGGGGCGGCCGCGGCGGTGCCGGTGAAGGTGTCGGCGAGGTAGGCGGCGGCCAGGTCGGTGGTGTAGGCCTGGATCGGCCCGAAGTACCAGGACGGCTCGTAGGTGCGCTCGTAGTCGATGGTCCAGTCCATACGGGTGCCCTCCCCCTCGGCGGTCCAGGTGGCGGTGGCGCGCCGCATGTCCATCCAGCGGGCGAACGTGGCGTCCTCGGTGACCTGGAACACGACCCGGCCGCCGTCCGCGCGGACCTCGCTCTCGACGATCTCCAGGGCCAGGTGGCGCGGGGTGGGCTCGGAGCCGATCTGGAGGGTGGTGCGCGGGGTGAACTCGACGCGGCGGGTGTCGCCGACCTCCAGGCCGGTGCCGGTCGCGGCGACGGGCTCGGGGAAGGGGACCGCGCGCAGGAACGCCGCCTCGAAGGGGCCGTAGGCGGGCGGCGCGGCCAGGGCCGCGGCGACGGCTCCGGGTGGGGCGTCGACGAACGCGGAGCCCTCGCCCTGGTCGGCGCGGGGCAGGAAGGAGATCCCGGCGACGCCCTCCAGCACGAGGACGAACAGCAGCGGGACGGCGAAGAGGGCCTGCTGGGAGCCGCGTCCGCCGCGGGCGATGTGCGTGACCAGCGCGGTGATGATGGCGACCACGCCGTAGAACAGCGGCGCGGCCATGAGCAGGCAGACCATGCCCTCGCCGAGGATGACGGCGGACATGGCGAGGACGACGGTGAGGACCGTCATGGATATGCCCATGGCGCTCTTGGGCCGGGCGGTGAACACCACGAGCAGCGCGATGCCGGTGGGCAGGCCCAGGTAGAAGAGGGCGGTCTGGTCGAGCATGCTCCAGTGGGTCATCCGGATCCCGATGACCGCCGCCAAGAGGACCAGGACCAGGGCCGCGAGCAGCCAGCGTGGGCCGCTGGCCAGGGGGTTCTGGGACACGGGATCTCCTTCATCGTTCGGTTGAATCAACCGGTTTAATCACTCGATTAAACCGTATGATGAAGAAGATCGGAAGCGGCGGAGGGACGAGGTCATGGCCAAGAGCGGCGGCGCAGGGCGGCGGAGCAGCGAAGAGACCCGGGAAAGACTGATCTCCGCGGCCGCGGAGACACTACGCGAGGACGGCTACGCCGGGGCGTCGGCCCGGGCCATCGCCGCGCGGGCCGAGGCCAACTCGGCGCTGGTCTTCTACCACTTCGGCGGCGTGGACCAGCTGCTGCTGGCCGCGTTGGACCGGTCCAGCGCCGAGCGCATGGCCATGTACCGGGAGCTCACCGCGCCCGCGCGCACCCTGGAGGAGCTGGTGGAGGCGGCCGTCCGCATCTACCGCACCGACCTGGAGCGCGGCTACATCACCGAGTTCTCCGAACTGGTGGCGGCGGCGGTCACCAAGCCCGAGCTGCGCGACGAGATCCGCGACCGCGCCGAACCGTGGATCGCGTTCATCGAGCAGGAGTGGGAGCGGGTGCTGGGCGGCTCGCCGCTGGCGCGGCTGCTGCCCGCCCGGGAGGTGGCGTACGGGGCGCTGACGTTCTACCTGGGAGTCAACCTGTTCTCGGTGCTGGACGAGGACCACTCGCGCACCGAGGGGGTGTTCGAGCTGGCCGGGCGGCTGGCCCCGCGGGCCCGGCTGCTCACCCTGCGGCTGCCCCGCCGGGGGCGGGGGGCGACGGGAGCCGCGGAGGCGGAGGAGACCGACGGGGACGGCGAGGTCGGCGGGGCCGGCGAGAACGGGTGACGTGGGGGCGGCCCGGCGGGGAAGGCGGCGCGGCCGGGCCGGGGACCCGGGTGGCGGGTGGCGGCCACAGCGACCACCGCGACAGGCCGCCCCGCGGAACGCGGTAGGGCTCCAGGGCTACCGATGCGAGCGGATACCCCTGGCACGGGTGGCGGCCCCGGAATCCGGCGAGAACGGGTGACGTGGGGGCGGCCCGGCGGGGAAGGCGGCGCGGCCGGGGAGAACAGTGCGGCCGAACGGGCCCGGCACCGGAAAGGCGGTACGGCCGGGCCGGGGGACCCGGGAAGCGGGTGGAGCGGGTGGCGGCCACAGCGACCACCACGACAGACCGCCCCGCGGAAGGCGGTGAGGCTCCGAGGCTACCGATACGAACGGATACCCCTGGCACGGGTGGCGGCCCCGGCATCCGGCGGGGCCGGGTGGCCAGAGGCGGTGGCGACTGTGGCGTCCAGTGGGGTCGGCAGGGCTGGCGGGGCCCGGAAAAGCGGTCCGATCAGGACGGAACACCGCCGACCGCCCCCGGACTCCGGGGGCGGGTAGTCCTAAAGGACGAGAGGCAAGACCGGCCGAAAGTCCGAGGGCAGGCCCACCGCAAAACCCTAGGGTGGTAACCAAAGCTGAGGACTGGAGGAGGCCTGATGACGCACGGGATCGACGACATCGAGGTGGCACCGGGGATCGTCTTCCCCGACACCTCCGACGGGCGCACCCACGTGGCGGGGGCGATCATCGCTGCCCCGGACGGGAGGATCTTCGCCCAGCGGCGCTCCCCGGACCGCAAGGTGTTCCCGTACTGCTGGGACATCGTCGGCGGCCACGTCGAACCCGGCGAGACCATGCTGGCCGGTCTGGTCCGCGAGGTCGAGGAGGAGACCGGCTGGCGGCTGCGCCGGGTGGAGGCCGAGCTGTTCCGGATCGACTGGGACCCGGGCGACGGGGTGACCCGGCACGAGGTGGACTACCTGGTGCGGGTGGACGGCGACCTGGACGCGCCACGGCTGGAGGTCGGCAAGCACACCGAGTTCATGTGGGTGGACGAAGAACAGGTGCCACTGCTGCGCGATGCGCGCGACCCGGGCGACTACTTCATCACCGACATCGTCAAACTCGGCCTGGACGCCGCCCGCCCCCGCTGACCACCCCGTTCCCTGGCCGCCCCGGGCTCACTCGGCGATCCGCACAGCGGTGGGGTCCTCGGGATCCCACTCCACGGGGAGCCCGCCCCGGACATAGCGGCCCCTGACCTCCTCGACGTAGGGCAGGCCGTCGGCCTCGTAGCGCAGAACCAGGTAGGTGGTGCAAGGACCCCGACCCCACGCCTTGCAGTTGACGTCCACGATCTCGGCGGTGCCCGGCACCCGGGTCTCCGGCCGGTCCAACAGCGGAAGGACGAGTACTCCCAGTGCCGCGACCGCGAACACCACCAGCGACGGAACCCAGAACCAGCCCAGGCCCAACAGCCGGAACGGACGCGGCGGGTGCGGGGCGGGAACACGCTCGGCCCACCGGTAGGCGGCGCGGACCGCCACCGTCCCGGCCCCGACGACGCACACGGTCGCGGGCACCAGCGGCATGAGCCCCTCGGGGTCGACGGCCAGGCCGGACACCCCGCCCGAGGCCACCGGCAGTGCGGCGAGAGCGACGGCGGCCGCGAGCAGCGCCCCCGCCCCCAGCGCGGGGCGGACCAGGTCGCGACGGCTCCAGCCACCCGGTTCGGGTCCCTTGACGTGGGCCTTCGCCCGCCGCCAGGCCCAGCCGCCGCGGACTCCGGTCGGTGCCCAACAGGCGTGCACGGCGAACACCACCGCGGCCCCGAGCGGCAGCACCCACCACGGTGTCCACCGGTGGTCGGCCAGCGCCACCGGCTGCCGCCGGTCGGCCAGATAGCGGACGGTGACCTCCCGCGGATCGCCATGCCGGTACGACCCATGCGCGACGGCCGTGACCGCCCCACCGGGGGCGGTGGCCGTGGCGGCGCCCTCCTCGCCCGCGCCGGCAGCAGTGCCCTCCCCGCCGTCGGCGACGGCCACGACCCCCTCGGCAGCGGTAGCGGCCCCCTGCCCGGCGGCGGT
The DNA here is from genome assembly GCF_045446735.1 of Nocardiopsis protaetiae. NCBI lineage: Bacteria > Bacillati > Actinomycetota > Actinomycetes > Streptosporangiales > Nocardiopsidaceae > Nocardiopsis > Nocardiopsis protaetiae. The sequence continues at coordinate 19,628 of NZ_JBJJBV010000024.1, read as the reverse complement.
AACGGCGGCCTCCTCACCCTCGGCGGCGTCGGTGCCGTCAACCGGTGGGCGTTCGGTGACCCCGCCGAGGTCGCCGTTCCGGTGACCACCGTCGGCGATCGTGGCCTCCTCACCCGTCTCGGAGCCGCCGACCGGCAGTCGTTCGGTGACCTCTCGGAGGTCACCGTTCCGATGGACATCGTGGACGTCGACGGTGACTTCCTCGCCGGCGGCGGTAGCGGCAGCCCCCTCGGTGGTGGACTCACTGCCGGCGGCGGTGGTCCGGTCATCGGGGGTGAAGGAGACCACGGGGTCGCCGTGGCGGATCTCCACCACGGTCGCCTCGGCGGTTCGGACGTGGTGCTCGAAGGCGGCGGCGCGGACGAGTTCGGCGGCGGTGCGGTGGACGGAGACACCGAGCAGTCCGCCCAGGACGACCACGGCGACGAGGGCGAGGACCGGGTGCGCCCGGGGACCGCGGGGGTGCCACAGGGGCAGGCCGCGTTCGTGTTTGAGGCGTTCGAGGAAGTCGACCAGGGTCCGGTCCGCGGTCATCGTGTCCACCTCACGTGTTCGGGGGCGGTGGTGGACCACTCCACGTCGACGGTGCGTTCGGCGCGGATCAGGTCCACGTCCCGGCAGGGGATCCTCACCGTGGTCCAGTAGGGCACGCCCTGGACCACGTAGCGCAGGACGGCCTCGCCGCGGCAGCCACCGCGGGAGCTCACCTCGCGGGTTCCGTAGGCCTCGGCGGTCCCGGCCTCGGTGGTGGCCATGGCCTGGTGCTCCCGGAGCAGGCCCCACGCCCAGCCGCCCGCCGTACCGCCCACGGCCAGGACCAGCGCGGCGGCCAGGAGCGCCGAGGCGGCCCGGGCCGGGAGGGTGCGGGCCGCGGCGGGCACGGTGCGGACCGGGGCACGGTCGGCGTAGCGCAACAGGGCGCGCACCGCCAGAACCGCCCCGACCGGGAGCAGCACCCAGGCGGCGAAGAGCAGGCCGACCGCCCCCACGTCGGGAGCCCGCCCCCGGTCGACCGCGGCCGCGGCCAGGCCCCACCCGGCCGCCAGGGTCCCGGCCCCGACGCACAGGACCGCCGGAACCGCCCGTGCCAGCACGGGGACCCACAGGTCGGCGCCCCGGTCCCGGTCCTGCTCGGGTCGGCGTCGGCGATTGCGGTCGCGTGGCGGACGGCGGCGGCGCCGCGTGTTCCAGGCGGCGACCAGGCCCCAGCGGGCCCACACCGCCGGAACGGCCAGGCAGACCAGGACGGCGAGCACGACGAGCCACCCCAGGGACACGTGGCCGTCCAGCACCGCCGCCCCCGGCAGCAGGGGCACGTGGCGGACGGTGACGTCGAGCGGGTCGCCGGGGAGGAAGGTGCCGTGGGCGTGGGCCCACACCGGTTCCGCGGCCCCGGTGTCGATCTGCACCACCGGGTCGCCGTCCTCCACCCGGACCACCCGCGCCGGGCGGGGCACCGTCGCGAACCAGCGCACGATCGACGGGGCGAACGCCTCGCCGATCAGGGCCGCGAAGAGCGGCGGGAGGGGCGCCCAGATCAGCCAGAAGCGGTCGGGTCGGGGTTCGGAGCGGGGAGCGCGGGGAGGTCTGCGGCGGTTCACGGGTCCTTCACCTCACTCGGACGTCGCCGGGGTCGTCGGCGTCCCAGACGATATCGACGGTGTCGTCCACCAGCAGTCCCTCGCCCAGGCTGTCGCCGACCTCGACGAAGCGGCGGTGGACGACGCCGTCCACCTCGTAGCGGATCTCCAGTTCGACCTCGCGGCTGTTGGAGCCCACACCCAGGACCTCGGCGGTGCCCCGCACGGGGCGGGCCATGGGCTCGGGGAATTCAAGCCTGATCACGGCGGCGAGCCCGACTGCCATGAGCAGGACCAGCGTCGCCCGGACCACGCCCGCGGGCAGCAGCCGGAAGGGGCGGGGGAAGCGGGTGACGGGGCGGTCCTCGGCGTAGCGGTAGGCGACCCGGATCAGCGCGATGAGGGCGCAGAACAGCAGCGGGGGCACGGGGATGAGCGTCCAGTACGTCTCGCGGGCCAGCACCTCGGTGCGGTCGGAACGCAGCAGGGCCACCACGGGGACCGCCGCGAGCACCACGAGGACCACGGCGGTGACCAGCAACGGCACCAGGCGGCGGGGGCGTTCGGGCGGGCCCTGCGCGTGGACGCGGAACCGGCGCACGAACCACCCGGCGCGAAAACCGAGCCGGTGGTGCAGGGAGCACAGCACCGCGAACAGCACCGGGGACCCCAGCAGGAGCGGCCACCCGGGCCACGGCGCCCGGTCGGCGAGCTGCGCCACGGTGTGGTCGCCGGAGAGGTAGAGGACCGGCACGATGCGCTCGGGGTCGGGGCGGTACTCCCCGTCGACCCAGGTGACGACCCTGCCACTGCGGGGCGTCAGGTACTCCACCTTCACCTGGGTGTCGTTGGTCTCCAGCACGGTGGCCCGCACCGGAACGCCCTCCTCCGCGAAGGCGGCCCGCTGGAGGACCCCGCCCACCCAGGCGGAGAACCCCATCCCGCACACGAGGCCGATGATCACGGCCAGCCCCGCCATCACGAAAATGAAAGCGCGACCGCCCGCGGGCTTGTCGTCCTTGCGAACGCGGTGGTCGGGCACGAGCCGTTCGAGGAGCTCGACGTGCGCCTGTCCGGGCCCGCTCACCGCACCCACCTCACGTACTCGGGCGCGGTGTCGGACCACTCCACGGGGATGGTGTCCACGCGCCGCAGGGCCTCCACCTCGGCACAGCTCACGTCCAAGGTGGTGCGGTAGGACAGATCGGCCGCCGTGTACACCGCCGCCGCCCGTCCCTCGCAACCGCCGCCCCGGTTGCTCGTCGTCCAGACCTCGTCGACGACGGCCGTTCCGGCCACGGTGGAGGTGGCGAACCACCACCCCGAGTGTTCCTTCCACATGATCGGGCCGATGAGACCCACGATCACGATGAGCAGGACGGTCGCCTTCAAGGACTGCACGCCCCAGCGCGGAAGCGTCCGGCCCCGGACCGGACTGCGCACCGCCACGGGGGCGTGCCCGGCGTAGTGGAACAGGGCGTTCGCCCCCAGTCCGAACCCGGCGGACACGGCCATGAAGAAGACGGTGAGCAGGGCGATCGATCCCGCCGAGAACTCGGGCACGGTGACGGCCCCCAGAATCGCACCGGCGGCACCCGCGAGCGCGCCGACGGCCAGGAGCACCGCGGCCGGGACCGCCCGCAGCAGCACGGGGACCCACAGTTCGGCGCCCTCGGCCCTTCCCTTGCGGGGATGGTTTCGGCGCCTGCGGCGCCACGAGGCCCGCAGCCCCTTGGGCGACCACACCGCGAGCACGACGCCGCAGGCCAGAGCCGCCAGGGCGGCGATCAGGGCGGGCGGCACATGGTCCCCCATGACCGCGACCTCGGGGGCGAAGGGGGCGTGGCGAACGATGACGTCCAGCGGTTCGCCGGTCGTGTACGTCCCGTGCGCCACGGCCCGGACCGGTTCACCGCCACCGGTGTCGATCAGCACCACGGGGTTGCCGTTCAGCACCGAGACCACCCGCGCCGGTCGGGGCACCACCGCGAACCAGCGCCCCGCCCACCCCATGAAGAAATACACGACGAAACCGAACATCACGGCCAGCAGGAGCGCGAGGCCGCCGAACGCCGCCAAGGGGCGGGACAGGAGCGGGCCGCTCAGCTCGCGCCATTCCTCGCGCAGCACCCTCCAGGCCGGACGCGGCGGGGCCGGGTAGGGGCCGCCGGGGCGCCCCTGTGGCCGCTTGCGCTTTCGACTCACCGAACGCCCTCCACCCGGACGAGGCTCGGGTCGTCGGCGTCCCAGGCCACCCGGGCCTCGTCGCCCGGGATGAAGTCGAAGCCCACGTCCTCGGTGACCTGGGTGTAGCGGATGCCGTCCACCTCGTATTCGAGGGCGACCAGGTCCCGGCAGCCCCGGGGGCTGCCGATCTCCCCGCCGCAGCCCGCGGCGGTCACCGTCGCGGTGCCCTCCTCGGGGTCGTCCACCCGGGTCCCCGCGGACAGGACCACCAGCAGCACCAGAGGGCCCCCGACACAGACCGTGAGGAACAGCGCCGCGTACGCCTCGGAACCGAACAGCTTCGGCGGGACCGGTTCCGTCGCTCCGGGGGCGCGTTCCAGGCACCGGCCCAGGCCGTGGACCAGCAGGTCCAGGCCGACGGGGAGCAGGGCCGCGCCGAGCAGTCCGAGGGCGATGAACAGATCGGAGTCGCTCCAGGAGTCGACGGAGGCCAACGAGCCGGCGATCAGGGCCAGCCCGCAGGCCGTGACGACGACGCCGGAGACCAGCCGCAGGGTGACGGCGAGGTTCAGCGGGCCCTCCGGCGGGCGGCCGCGTTCACGGGCCCGGACCCGGGCGCGGTACAGGACGGCGCGCGGGCCGTTCGGGTGGCGCAGCACCAGCCAGACGGCGACCGGGACCAGGGGGACCACGAAGAGGATCGGCGGGATCCACACGGCCCCGTCGACCATCGCCTCCGTCGGCCGGTCGGGCAGGTAGCGGACCGTCACCTCCGGGGAGCCGCCGCGCGGGAATTCGCCGCGGGTGGTCGTGGTGACCTCGGTTCCGTCCGCCGTGGCGAAGGTGACGGTGGGCCGCCCGCGGTCGACCTCCAGAACGGTGCCGGGGGCGGTCGCGGAGCCGGTCGCGTAGTCGATGCGGGTGAGGGCGTCCTCCACCCCGAAGCCCAGCAGGAACGCGGCCGCGATGCCGACGAACGGCAGGATCATGAAGGTCCGGACGGCGGTCGCGACCGGCCTCGGTTCCGGTCCCGGTTGCGGTTCCTCCGGGATGGTTCGGCTGTTCAGTTGTCGATCCCTTCTTCGCCCGACCGGACCCTCATCGGGTCTCCGGCATCCCACACCAGCGGGAGCCGTGCCCCCGCGTTCAGGTCCCGTCCGAGGTCTCCGACCACCGCGACGTACCGGAGTCCGTCGGCGTCGTATTCGACCACGACCCGGCCGCCGCAGCCTCTGCCGGTGTTGATGTCGCCGCACCCGGTGGAGAGGACGGTCCCGGTGCCGTGCACGGGGTCTTCGATGTGTTCGCCCCGAATCCCGACGACGAAGGCGGCGGCCACCACCACGATCACCACCGGAACGGACAGCACCCAGCCGCCGATGATCACCCCTTCCGGCAGCAGCCGCGGCGGAGCCGGGGGCTTCTCCCGGGACACATGCTCCAGGTACCGCCACCAGCCCTGGAACAGCAGGTTGAGGCCGGGGAGGAACAGCAGCGCGGCCGCAGCGGCCAGGAGGAACTCGGGATTGGCGCCCTCCCACATTCCGGTCGCCACCCGGAGCAGGGTGACGGCCAGGACGACCGCCGATCCTGTGGCCAGGACTCCCCCGGCGGCCAACCGCACCACGACGGGGGCGGTCAGCGCCGTGTCGGCGGCCCGCCGCCTGCGGGCCCGGTTGGAGCGGTGGAACCGGTGGGCGCGCTGCCGTGCCCGGTACAGGACGGCGCGCGGGCCGTTCGGGTGCTGGACACCGAACGCGATGAGGGCGAGGACCGCGGGGGCGCAGTACAGCAGGGGCGGCACCCACATGCCGTCCGACAGGGCCGCCTCCTCGGGTTCCCCGGGCAGGTGGAGGACGTCCACGTCCAGGTCATCGCCGTGAAGGTGGGTTCCCCGCGCGAGGGTGGTCACCTCGGTCCCGTCGGCGGTGGTGAACACGACCTCGGGCCGACCGTCCACGACCGCGGTGACCGTGCCGGGCGAGGTCTCGGCGCGGGTCGCGTACTCCCAGCGGGTGACGGCGTCGTCCACACCCCAGAACAGGCCGAACACGGCGAGGGCGCCCAGGATCGGGCCCATGATGAGGTTGACGGCGACGGCGTCCCGCCGCAGAGGGCTGTCCAGGAGCCCGGTCCGCGCGCTCATTCGGCCGTCCCCACCCTGAAGCCGGGGTAGCGGCCGCTGGTGGCCTCCGCCTCGTCCAACCGGACGTTGGAGGGGTCGTCGGCGTCCCACACGACCGGGACCTCCTGGCCCTCGTGGTAGGTCCAGCTCCGGGTCCTCAGCACGCTCTGGTAGAGGACGCCGTCCACCTCGTATCCGAGGGCAACGGCGTCGTTGCAGCCCCGGGCCCTACCGATCACGTCACCACAGCCCACGGCGAGCACCCTCGCGGTGCCCTGCACGGGGGTGGTGACGGGCTTCTCCTCGATCAGCAGCGCGAACACCGCCGCGAGCAGGAGCACGACGACCGGCGAGCACAGCAGGGCGAGGTGGGCCCGGTCGGAGAGCAGGCTCGGGGGCGCCGGGGGCTTCTCCCGGGGCGCGCGTTCCAGGTACCGCCATCGGGCCTGGAACAGCAGGTAGGCGGCGGGGCCGATCAGTGCTCCACCGACGATCACGGACGCGATCGTTCCGGCGGGGAGCTCTGCCTCCGCCGGTCGGGCCGAGGCCGCCATGACGAGCCCCGACGGCAGCAGCACCGCCGCGGAGATCGCGAGGACCGCCCCGGCGACCGACCGCAGCACGATGGGACGGGTGAACACGCGCTCCAGCGGTTTCCTCCGCTTGTACGCGCGGACCCGGGCCCGGTACAGGAGGTCGTGGGGACCACGCGGGTGGCGTACGGCCAGGACGAGCACGGCCAGGGCCAGCGGCAGGCAGTACAGGATCGGCGGCACCCACAGCCCTTCGGGCAGGGACGCCTCCTGCGGATCGGCGGGCAGGTAGAGGACCTCCGCCGCCAAGGGGTCGCCGTGTCGGTGGGAACCCCGTGCGACGGTGGTCACCTCGGTCCCGTCGGCGGTGGTGAACACGACCTCGGGCCGACCGCCGATGACCGCTGCGACGGTGGCCTCGGCGGTCTCCGCGCGGGTCGCGTACTCCCAGCGCGTGATCAGGTCGTCCCCGCCGCCGATGAAGCCGCCGCCGACCAGGGCCGCGGAGAACACGGCGAGCATGGCGCCGATCCCGACGGCGTCCCGGAGCGAGAGCCGGTCCAGGCGGACCCCGGCCGGGGACGGGGGGAGTTCGACGGGTCCGTGAGAGGAGCGTCCCCGGCTCGGACGGTAGGGGCGCCGCTTCGGGGTCTGCTTTCGGCGCCGGGTCACCGGACGTTCTCCGGCAGCGCGATGAGGGAGGGGTCGTCCACGGACCGGAGGACCTCGATGTCGGTGAATCGCACGGCCGCCTCCGCGGTGACGCAGTCGGCCCGCGCCGAGGAGGTGTGGGGCAGGCCGTCCACCTCGTAGACAACGGTCAGCGACCCGCTGCATCCGCTCCCGGCGCCTTCTCTGACCGAGCTCTCGATGATCCGGACCTTCTGGGGAACGGTGTCGTGGCCCGCCAAACGGTCCTCCCTGTCGTCGCGCACCGCCGACCCGATGACGGTGAGGAACCCCGCGGCGAGCACGGCCACCAGTGTCCCGGCGAGGAGGCGCGTCCCACGTGGCGGGTCGGCGTCAGGGGGACGGACGGGGGCCGGAGCGTACTCGGCGTGGATCAGCCGGGCCTCGGCCCCGAAGGCGAGGGCGTACATGAAGGAGGTGAAACCGACCGCCATGGCCCACTCGGCGTCGGGAGGGATCGGGGCACGAGGGGTCGACGCGTTCACGAGGAACACGGCCGAGCACAGGGTTATCCCCGCCGCGGCGACCGCCGCGGCCGCCCAGGCCAGCACCGGTCCCCACAGGGCGCGCCCGGTGCGGCCGCCGCCGCGCTCGTGGGCGGCGGTCCGCAGCCGTATACGGAACCGTCGCAACCGCTGGACCAGCAGGATCGTCACCAGGGTGGCGATGAGGAAGAGCATGACGACGGGGAACCACACGTAGGTCGCCAGGGGGTGGTCGACGCTGAGCAGGGTTCGGTCCATCGAGTGCTGGTACACGGTGATGTCCCGCGGCGACCCGGGGGCGTACCTCCCCGAGGCGACGGCGGTCAGGGACGGGTCTGTGCCGAGGGACGGGTCTGTGCCGGGGGACAGGTCGGCACCGACGGCGAACTCGACTTCCGGGGAGCCGCGGTGGACACCGATGACGGTGGCCGGGACCTCCACGGCGTGCACGGCGAAGTCGACCGTCTCCACGATGAAACGGATGGCCGCGCCGAACCAGAACCCGAGGAGGACGCTCGCGGCACCGGCGGGCAGGAGTGCGGCGAGGATGCGGTTCCTGCGCTGCTCCGCGTTGAACCGCGGGGTGGCGGGGCGGTGGGAACGAGAAGGCGTGCCGGGGGAAGGGGGGACGGTGGATCCCCCCGGTTCGCGGGGGGATCGGCGGGGGGAAGGGTCCCGGCTCGGGCGGCGGGGGCGCCGCTGCGGGGCCGGGCGGCGCTTCGATCGCCGCGAGCGGTGCGCGCTCATCCGGTCACCACCCGGACACGGGCGGGGTCGGACGCCGGCCATTCCACCTCGACCTCGGTGGCGCCGCGCAGCAGGTCCACGGCGTCGTCGGAGCAGAACTCCGTCACCCGATGCTCGTAGGTGAGGCCGTCGGCGGTGTACCGCAGGTCCGCGGACCACCGGCACGGGCCGCGACCGCCGACCTCGCCCTGGTGGAGGATCTCGGCCGTGGCGGTGGTGGTGGTTTCGCGTGCGAAGGCGCGGTGTTCCAGGTACAGGCCGGTGAGGCCGTGGGCCGCGAACCCCAGGGGGAAGCTCAGGAAGACGGCGCAGCACAGGATCACCCCTGTGCCCTCGGGCAGCAGCCGGATGGGGCGGGGCCGCCGCGGGGCCGGGGCGTGCTCGGCGTGGAGCAGCAGTGCCCGGGCGGCGAGGGCGAGGGCACCGGTGGCGAGGATGCCCGCGGTGATCAGGGGCGGGTAGGGCGTGGTGGCCGTGGAGGTGGCGGTCGTGGCGGTGGTCGTGGCGGCGAAGGCGGTGGTCGTGGCTGTGGTGGCGGTGGTCGTGGCGGCGGCAGCGGCCAGGGCCGCGGCGGGCACCACCCAGGGCAGGACCCGCCGCCACGCTTCGCGCGTGGTGCGTTCGGTGCCGTCCTCGTGGGCGCGCACGCGGTGGCGGTGGTGGACGTCGCGCAGCGAACCCCGGAGGTACCACAGCCCCAGGCCGAGGGCGGAGGGGATCGCGAGGGCCACCGCCCACCAGGGGCGCGGGGTGTACTCCTCGGTGACCACCACGGAGGGGTCGTCGGGCAAGTAGCGGACCGCGATGGCGCGGGGGCTGTTGTGGTCGTGGGCGCCGTGGTCGTAGCCGCCGCGGGCGGTGGCGGTGACCTCGGTGCCGTCGGCGGTGGTGAAGGAGACCCACGGCTCGCCGTTCACCACGGCCACCACGCGGGCGGTGGCCGGGCGTCCCTCCTCGGCGAGTTTTAGGTGTTCTGTTTGGTGGGAGGCCAGCGCGGCGAGGCCGGTGCCGGCCAGGCCGCCGACGGTGACCACGGCGAACAGAGCGAGCAGCCAGGCGGCCAGCGGCCGCATCGGGGCGTCGGCCGGGTCGGGCTGGGCGGTGAGCCATTCGCGTACCTGGCGGTCGGCGCGCTGTTGTGACCCGCGGCGCTGCCATTCGGGGGTCTGGTGGGGGTGACGGGGGTGGTGGGGGCGGTGGTGGGTCTTGCGGCGCCGTGTCACCGGGCGGCCCCGTGGGGGGTGGCGGGGCGGTGGGGGTGGTGGGAGCGGTGGGAAGGCGTGCTGGGGGAACGAGGCACGGGGGATCTCCTTCCGGGGCACGGGCGAGGGAACGCGGCTATGTCCAGTTTGTCCTTTTCATGGACGCGTCGGGGAGCGAAACGGTTTCCTTCCGGTTCGGAAACCCGTGGGGGTTCAGGTTCAGAGGAGACCTCGGTGCCGTGGGTCCGGGGCGGTGGGAGTGCTTTCCTTGATTCCTCTGGGGGTGGGAGGTTGCGGTTCTTCCTTCCGGCACCCTCTGGGGGCGGGCGGAGGGTGCCACTGCGGCCGTCGCCCTCTGTGGCGCAGGTTGTGGTTCTTCCTGTCGGCACCCGCTGGGGGGCAGGGCGTAGCGGGTGGTCGTGGCTGTCACCCTCTGCGGCGAAGGTTCCGGTACCTGCCGCCTCCGCCCCTGGGGCGGGGTCGCGATTCCCCTTCGGGTGTGGGGCCAGGGCACAGCGGATGACCACGGCCTCCACCCCCTGCGGTGAAGGTTCCGGTACCTGCCGCCTCCACCCTTGGAGCGGGGTCGCGGTCCTTCCTCCGATCTGGGGCTGATGCCGCGGATACCTGCGGCCTGCACCCCCTTGGGACTGGGGTGGTGGTTCTTCCTCCGGACACTCCCTGTGGTTGGGGAGGGTGGTGGGGGCGGGGGTTACTGCGTCTGTGGTCGGGCTTTCAAGCGAGGTCTGTGCAACCGCGGCTTTGCAGGCGGAGCGTCTTTCCGTGGACCTGTGTGGTCGGGGGTGTGCGCTGTGCCCCGACCCGTCCCCTGGAAACACCCCCACCGCTCGGGACGTGAGTCCAACGCGTACGTCTTTTTGGTCTGCCGGGCGTCGTAACGTGGGGACGGCTCCGCGCCCAGCCCGGGTCTGTACGTTCCCAGGGGGTGACCCGTGGAGACCAACGCGACCGAGAGCGGCCCCCTACACCGCCCTCCGCAGATGGTTGCCGTTCTGGAAACCTGCTCTTGCTGTCTCACCCCCTGGGGCACGGGCCCCGTCCCGCTCTACCGACACCCCCTGAGGTCGGGGCGGGAGGCCTCGTGCGGCCCTCACCCCCTGCGGCGGGGGTGGTCAGGGATGTGGCCGGGTTGTGGCTGAGGCCCCGGGGAAGGTGGAAACCCTCTGGGGTTGGGGCGGGAGGTCTCGTGCGGCCGTCACCCCCTGTGGCGGGGGAGGCGCGACACCCTCCGGCTGTGGCTAAGGGCTCCAAGAGGGGGATGGGGCTGTGGCTGAGGCCCCCGGGTGAGTGGGAAACCCCCTGGAATGGAGAGGTCCCGGTCGGGTGGGAAACCCCCTGGGGTCGGGGGCCGGAGGCCTCCTGCCGCCGTCACCCCCTGCGGCGGGGGTGGCCGGGAAAGTGGCCGGGCTGGGGCTGAGGACCCGGGCCGGTTTCCGGCTGGGGTCGGGGACCCCGGTCGGGTGGGAAACCCCTGGGGCGGGTAGCGGGGTTCTGTTGTTCAGAGGAGGGCCAGGGCTACTACGCCCGCGCAGGTCCAGGCGAAGCAGAGGTCCAGTGGGAACGCGCGTTCCCAGACCAGGCGGCGGGCGGGGGTGCCTGCGGTGGCCGGGCGGGTGCGGGCGACGAAGTCGTGCACACGGGCAACGGTCCGGTGGCGGTGTCCCGGGGTGCGCGCCCAGGTGGTGGAGGAGACCTCGGTGCCGTCGGTGAGGTGCACGGTGATGCCGCGCTCTCCTGATAGGTGCGCCACCTGTTCGACCGGGACGACCGTGGTCCGGCGCCCCCCGTACAGGTAGAGGTGGGTGCCGTCCAGGACGATGCGCGGGAGCAGCAGCCCCTGGGCGACCGCGCCGGCTGCGGCTGCCAGGACGACGACCGCCACCACGGCGGGCCAGCCCTCGACGGCGGTGAGCGCCACGGTGGCCGTGGCCAAGAGGATGAGCAGGGCGGCCCCCGCCATCCGGCGGCCGCGGTCGGCGAGGGTGCGCGAGGGCAGCGGGCGGGGTTCTGGGCGCCCGCTCGGCCCGCGGCCGGTACGCAGACGCCGCAGCCCTGCGTCAACGGAGGGCATCCCCCACATGGCGAAGGCCGCGAGCATGGAAACGGATGTGTATCCGGCCGGCTCCATGGCCCACATGACCAGCCCGACGGCCGCAGTCCCCAAGTAGAAGCGGGCGCAGGAGTGCGGCATCAGGACGGACCGCAGCAGGAGGAGGGTCATCCCCTCCACCGGTTCCCCGGCGACGGCGCGGTCCTTGCGGATGATCCAAGCCTCCACGGCCAGGGCCGCAGCGAGTCCAAGGAGGAACGCGGCACCGAGCAGGGCTACGGCAAGGGACATGGGGGGTGTCCGTCCGGTCGGTTTACAAGTCCCCCATCATGCCAGTCGGCCGCGGGCTCCCGGAGGGCCAGGAGCGCCTTGGAGATGCCCTCTAACAGGCCCAAACCCCCGACCGGGACCTCAGCCACAGCCCCATCCCCCTCTTGGAGCCCTTAGCCACAGCCGGAGAGTGTCGCGCCTCCCCCGCCACAGGGGGTGACGGCAGTAGGAGGCCTCCCGCCCCAACCCCAGGGGGTTACCCACCTGACCTGGGGACCTCAGCCCCAGCCCGGTCACCTACCCGGGGCCTTAGCCACAACCGGAGTGCGTTGTGCCTCCCCCGCCGCAGGGGGTGACGGCCGCACAAGGCCTCCCGCCCCAACCCCAGGGGGTGTCGGGAGGAAGGACCGCGACCCCGGCCCCAGGGGGTGAGACAGCAAGAGCAGGTTTCCCAAACGCCCGCCATCTGCGGAGGGCGGTGTGCGGAGACCGCTCTCGGTCGCGTTGGTCTCCACGGGTCACCCCCTGGGAACGTACAGACCCGGGCTGGGCGCGGAGCCGTCCCCACGGTACGAGGCCCGGCAGACCAAAAAGACGTACGCGTTCGATGCACGTCCCCGGTGGTGGGGGTGTTCTCCGGGGACGGGTCGGGGCACAGCGCACACCCCCGACCACACAGGTCCACGGAAAGACGCTCCGACTGTGAAGCCGCGGTTGCACAGACCTCGCTTGAAAGCCCAGACACCTGGTGTAGTAACCCTCGCCCTCATTGCCCTCCCCAGACACAGGGGGTGTCCGGAGGAAGAACCACGACCTGCACTCCAGAGGGTGAAACCCCGGCCCCGATCGCCCTCCCCGCCACAGGGGGTATCGGGAGGAAAAACCACAACCCCCACCCCAGAGGGTGACGGCCGCAGATACCTGCCGCCCCCGGACACGGGCGTGCCGGGAGGAAGGACCACCACCGCTACCATCGAAAGTGTGGCTGCGGTTCACCCCCGTGGCGAGGCAAGCGCGATGCCCTCCGGCTGGGGTGAGGACTCCAGGCCGGGAAACCCCCTGAGGCCGGGGCCGGAGGCCTCCTACTGCCGTCACCCCCTGCCCCGGGGCAAGCCCTAGTCAGTCGGCACCGGGCTCCCGAAGGGCCCGGAGGGCCAGGAGGTCCAAGAGTGCCTTCGGGATGCCCTCCAGCAGGTCCGAGGCGCTGACCGGGGCGCCCGCGCGCGCCAGTACCGCCGCGCGGCCGTGGAGGTGGGCGCCGCAGGCGGCCGCCTCCGTCGCGGGCAGGCCCGCGGCCATGAACGCGCCGATGACGCCCGACAGCACGTCGCCGGAGCCCGCGGTGGCCAGCAACGGGGTGCCCGTGGTGTTGGCGACGACCGGCGAGCCCGGGTGGGCGATGAGGGTCGTCGACCCCTTGAGCAGCACCGTGCAGTCCAGCTCGCGGGCCGCCCGGGTGACGTGGTCCAGGCGGCGGGCCTCGACCGCGTCGCGGTCGGTGCCCAGCAGCCGGGCCAGCTCCCCCGCGTGCGGGGTGAGCAGGGTCGGCGCCGTGCGTTCGCGCACCGGTTCCGTGAGGGTGCCGCCGGCCAGGACGGTGATGGCGTCCGCGTCGACCAGCACCGGGAGGTCGCTCTCCAGCACCACGCGGAGTTCGTCGGCGTTGCCCGGCCGGATGCCGCGCCCCGGCCCGATGACGACCGCGGCCGCCCGCCCCGGGTCCAGGCGGGTGCTGCTCAGCGGGTCCCTGACCTCGGCGACGACCTCCGGCCAGCGGTCGAGCACCTGGTCGACCACGGCCTCGCACCCCGCGTAGCGGACCATGCCCACGCCGGTGCGCAGCGCCCCGCCGACGGTGAGGACCGCGGCGCCCCGGTAGGGGGCCGAGCCCGCGCGGACGGCGAGGACGCCCCGGCGGTATTTGTCGGACTCGGGGCCGGGAACGGGCAGCAGCGCGGCGACGTCGGCGTCGTCGAAGGCCAGCAGGGCGGGTCCGGGCAGTTCGGGCCCCAGCCCGATGTCCACCAAGTGCACGCGCCCGGCGCGGGAGGCACCCGGGTCGACGAGCAGCCCCGGCTTGAACGTCCCGAACGTGACGGTGACGTCGGCGCGTACCGCGGCTCCCGGCACCTCGCCGGTGTCGGCGTCCACCCCGCTGGGCAGGTCGACGGCGACCACCGGTGCCGGGGCGTTGGCGGCCAGGGCCGCCAGGGCGGCGAACGGGGGCCGCAGCCCGCCGCGGCCGCCGATGCCGAGCAGGCCGTCGACGATGAGGTCGGCCTCGAACAGGGCGTCCTCGGCCTCCTCGGCGGAGACGGCGCGCCCGCCCGCGGCGCGCAGCGCCGCCAGCCCGCCCGTGTGCGTGCGGCCGGCGGCGGGGACCGCGCGGACGGCGGCGCCCCGGGCGGCCAGGGCGGCGCCGGCGTAGAGGGCGTCGCCGCCGTTGTCCCCCGGGCCGACGAGCAGCACGACCCGGGACCCGTACACGTGCGGCAGCAGGCGGGCGCACTCCACGGCCAGGCCGGCGGCGGCGCGGCGCATCAGCGCCCCTTCGGGCAGCCGGGCCATGAGCGCGGCCTCGGCCTCGCGGACGACGCCGACGGTGTGTGCGTAGCGCACGGGCGGACCTCCCGGAAAGGTGGCGGAAGCACCATCGTGCCGTATGGGGGCGGTGGGGCGCCGGGGGCGCCACGCGGGGGATTTTCCGGCCGGATATCACCATTCCGCTACACAACGGAGTGTCTCATTGACACACTGGAATCATGCCTCGACCGAGCAAGTACGTCTCCCGGGCCGATCTCGGGTGGGGTCCCTCGCCCGCCGGGCGCGCCGACCCCAAGAGCGGCCTGGTCGTCCACTACGACAGCGTCGACCAGAACCTCGCCAACAGAAACCACTCGGCCTGTATCGCCTACTGGAACAGCACCCGCCGCTTCCACACCGGCCCGAGCCGGGGCTGGGCGGACATCGGCTACTGCGTCGACGAGGAGACGCAGATCCTCACCGAGGACGGGTGGCGCCCCTTCGACGCCATCTCTCCCGGCGACCTCGTCCTGACCCTGGACCACACCACCGGCCTGTCCCGCTGGCAGCCGCTGCTGGCGGTGAACGTCTTCCCCGCGGTGCCGCGCGAGCTCCTCCTCATGGAGGGCCGCGGCCACTCCTCCCTGACCACCCCGGGCCACCGCTGGCCGGTGGAGCGCCGGACCGGCAGACCGCGGCTGGACCCGCGCCCGGGCAGCGGGTTCGCCCCCGCCTGGACCACCTCGCAGGACCTGACCGTCCGCGACCGCATCCGCACCGCCGCCCCCTGTGCGGACCTGCCGGGGCAGGCCAAGTGGCCCGACGCCCTGGTGGAGCTGGTGGCCTGGGCGTGGTCGGTGCCCGGGGACGCGACGGTGATCCGGCGTCCGCTGCGGCGCGGCACCGAGGACGCCGCCCGGGTGCGCGCCATGCTGCACGGCCTGTTCGGCGCGGCGTCGGCGGGCGCCCCCGAGCCGACGGACGCGGTCACCTGGTGGGAGGAGCACACCTCCTCGGAGGCGGTGTTCCGGCTGTCGGCGGGCGCCGACGGGGCGCTGGCCGAGCAGATGCCGGGGCGGGTGCCCTCGCACGCGTTCCTGCGTTCGCTCACCCGCGCCCAGCTCGACCTGTTCCTGCGGGTCGTCATGGCCTCGGCGGGCAGGGACGACCGGTTCCTGGACCGGCCGGACGAGGCGGGCGCGGAGGCGTTCCGGTTCGCGGCCGTCCTGGCCGGGCGGACGGCGTCGGTGCGCGGCGTCCCGCTCGGCGGGTGGCGGGTGGAGCTGTCCCGGGAGCAGACGTTGAGCCCCAGGGCGGTGGCGGCCCGCACCGACGGGTTCACGGTCGGGCCCGTCCGCCACGAGGGCCGGATCTGGTGCCCGACCACCCCGGACGGGACCTGGATGGCCCGGCGGGCGGGCACCGCGTACTTCACCGGGAACTCGTTCATGGCCTGCGCGCACGGCCACGTGCTGGAGGGGCGGGGGCTGTACCGGGTCCAGGCCGCCCAGCCCGGCGGGAACTCCTCGCACTACAGCGTCACCCTGGCCACCGGGCCCAGGGACCCCGTCACCCCGGCCCAGATCGAGGCGGTCCGGCAGCTGCGGCAGTGGCTGATGGAGCCGGCGACCTCCATCGCCGGCAGGGTCCTGGGGCACCGGGACTTCGTCGCCACCTCCTGTCCGGGTGACACGGCCTACCGGATGGTCCGGGACGGCACCTTCACCAAGCCCCCGAGCGGATCCGAAGGAGACGACGACATGCCCAGGCACCGCAGGTTCGAGAAGGACGAGGCACAGGAGCTGGCCCCGGACACGTGGACGAGCCTGAGGTTCGACCGGCGCCACGACGGCCACACCGGGGAGCTGTACGCGCTGGTCGGGGCGGACGAGCCGAACGGCGCGCTGTACGACGTGTCGGTGGGGGTGACGCTGGAGGGCCTGGCACCGGGCACCGAGGTGCAGCTGCGCGCCGCCGAGTACGAACCGGACGGCAACGGCGGCTGGAAGGTGGCCCGCAACCGTCCGGTGGACTCGCCCGTGCAGGCGGGCGGCAACGGCCACTTCACCTACGCCTGGAAGGGCAGTCTGGGGGCGGGCCGCCGGGTGCGCATCCGGGTGGCCCAGTACGGCGGGGCCCCGGCCCGGATCGTCCGGGCCACCGCCGACGTGTTCTTCTGGCCCAGGTGACACGGTCACGGCGGGTGATTGATCGGTGACCCCCGGGGCCGGATGCTGGACGTGACCGGCGACCGGCCCCGAGGAGCAGTCCCATGCCCGACCACCACCGCTTCGCCAAGGACACCCGCGTGACCCTGGCCCCGGCGACCTGGCACGACATCGAGTTCGACCGCCGCGACGACGGGGCGGCCGACATCCGGGCGCTGGCCCTGGAGGGCCGCTACGACCTGTCGGTGGGGGTGACCCTGATGGGCATCACGCCGGGCACCGAGGTGCAGCTGCGCGCGGTGGAGTTCGACGCGGGCGGCGATCCGCTCTCCGAGCGCCCGGCGGGCAGCGCCGTGCACGCCATCGGCCGCGGCCGGTTCGCCTACTCGTGGAAGGGCACGGTGCCCGAGGGCGGCCGGGTGGGGGTGCGGGTGATCCAGTTCGGCCAGGCCGACGCCCACCTGGTGTCCGCCGAGGCCGACGTCTTCACCTGGCCCACCTGAACGCGGGTCCTATTCGCAGCCGACCCCGTCGCCGTCGCGGTCCAGGTGCGACCCGTACCCCGGGTCGCCGCGCCGGACGGGCGCGGCTCCGGCCGCTCGCGCGGCGTCGCAGTTCTGGTAGTACACCGGGGCGCCGCCGTCGTCGTCGTTCCCGCCGCCCCCGCCGCCACCGCCGCTGTCGGCGCGCTCGGTCACGGTCTCGGTGACGGTGACCGTCTCGGTGGCGGTGACCTCGACCTCCACCTCGGTCTCCTCCGTCTCCGTGGCGGTCGCGGTGACCGTGGCCATGACGGTGGCCACGGCGGGTGCGGGGGCCGCGGTGTCGCTCCCGCCGCCGCCCACCGCGGCGGCGCAGGAACCGATGACGACCGCGAAGATCAGGGCGCCGGCGCAGCCGACGACCCCGAGGCCGATCTTGTTACCCGTGGACATGGGCGCGCCGGAGGGCGCGGACGGGGGGAACGAGGGCGAGGTCATGACCGCTCCGTATCGGGGGAAGGGGCGACGGAGCGGGCGCCGCGGTGTTCGTGGACCGGGTGGGGACACCGCGGACCGTGGTCAACGACGGTAGCCCAGCAGATCCCCCGATGTCCCCCTTTTCATGAAAAACACGGGCATGACGACGCCCCTCAGCCGAGGGGGCCTGAGGGGCGTCGTAGGGCCGCTGTGCTTCCTGAAACCCGTTCCCGCCTTCTAAGGGCGCCGAGCACGAGCCGAAGCGGAGCGGAGGTTCGAAAAAGGCACAGTCTAGAGCTGGTCCCAGGCCTCGGTGAGGACCTTGCGCAGGATCGACTCGATCTCCTCGAAGTGCTCCGGCCCGCAGGTCAGCGGCGGGGAGAGCTGGATGACCGGCTCGCCGCGGTCGTCGGCGCGGCAGATGAGCCCGGCGTCGAACAGCGCGCCCGACAGGAAGCCCTTGAGGAGGCGGTGCGACTCCTCGTCGCTGAACGTCTCCTTGGTCTCCTTGTCCTTGACGAGCTCGATGCCGTAGAAGTACCCGTCGCCGCGCACGTCGCCGACGATCGGCAGGTCCAGCAGCTTCTCCAGGGTCGCCCGGAACACCGGCGCGTTCTGTCGCACGTTGTCGAGGATGCCCTCGCTCTCGAACAGGTCGAGGTTGGCCAGCGCCGCCGCGGCCGCCACCGGGTGCCCGGCGAAGGTGATGCCGTGCAGGAAGGACGCGCCCTTCTCCTTGAACGGCTCCATCAGCCTCTCGCGGGCGACCATGCCGCCCAGCGGGACGTATCCGCTGGTGGCGCCCTTGGCGAAGGTGATGATGTCCGGCACGTAGCCGTACTTGGTGGCGCCGAAGTACTCGCCCAGGCGGCCGAACGCGCAGATGACCTCGTCGGACACCATGAGCACGCCGTACCGGTCGCAGATCTCGCGGACCCGCTGGAGGTACCCGGGCGGCGGCGGGAAGCAGCCGCCGGAGTTCTGGACGGGCTCGACGTAGACCGCGGCGATGGTGTCCGGGTCGTTCTGGACGATCGCCTCCTCGATCTGGTCGGCGGCCCACCGGCCGAACGCCTCGACGTCGTCGCCGTGGTGGGGCGCCCGGTAGAAGTTGGTGTTGGGCACCTGGAGGGTGCTGGGGACCAGCGGCTCGAACGGGGTCTTGATGCCCTGGAGGCCGGTGATGGACAGGGCGCCCATGCTGGTGCCGTGGTAGGCGATGCGCCGGCTGATCACCTTGTGCCGGGTGGGCTCGCCGATCGCCTTGAAGTACTGGCGGGCCAGCTTCCAGGCGGACTCGACGGCCTCGGAGCCGCTGGTGGTGAAGAAGACGCGATTGAGGTCGCCGGGCGCGAGGTCGGCGATCCGGTCGGCGAGCTCGACGGCCTTGGGGTGCGCGTAGGTCCAGATGGGGAAGTACGCGAGCTCGCGGGCCTGCTCGGCGATGGCGTCGGCGATCTCGGTGCGGCCGTGGCCGACCTGGCTGACGAAGAGCCCGGCGAGTCCGTCGAGGTACCGCTTGCCCTTGTCGTCGTAGACGTACACGCCCTCGCCGCGGCTGATGACGGGGACGTCGGCGTCGTTGTAGGCGGCCATCTCCGTGAAGTGCATCCACAGGTGGTCCTTGGCGGCCCGCTGGAGGTGCTCAGGACTCATGTGCGCTGCCACTTGGTGCTCCAAGTTCGTCGGTATCGCGGGGACCACGACTCGGGTCGACCCGGGGGTCACGTGCACGACCCTCTCAATAGAAATAGTCGCACTGTTCCACGTTCTGTCAAGTATCCGTTGAGAAACCTAATCTTTACAACGGAATCCATTGATAGATCTTGATCTCGCCGTTGCCGAGTGGCAGTGTGGCAGATCACAGCGCTATGCGCGCGCGCATCAACAGCCCGTCGGCGCACCGACACGCCCGACCGACCCGGGAGCAGAGCACCGTGACCCAAGACCTGCGCAACTTCGTCAACGGCGAGTACGTGGACACGGCCGACGGAATCCGCAGCGATCTCATCGATCCGGCCACGGGGAAGGTCTTCGCCACCGCCCCGGTCTCCACCGCCGAGGATGTCGACGCCGCGTTCCAGGCCG
>NZ_JBJJBV010000239.1:0-10369 GCF_045446735.1 Nocardiopsis protaetiae | reverse complement strand
GGTGTCCCGAGCACTCCCGGGCGGCGGTAAAATCGGAGGTGGAGAGGGACGCGCGAGCCGCGTCCCGACTCCCGTCCGCCCCGGCAACCGGTTCGCCCCGGTCTCCCGGATGCGGTAGAGTTCCACACGGAACGAGGGCGTATAGCTCAGTCGGTTAGAGCGCATCCCTGATAAGGATGAGGCCCCAGGTTCAAGTCCTGGTACGCCCACCTCACTCCGGAACGACCCTGCTCGATGGCATTCGGCCATCCCGCCGGGTCGTTTCGTCGTTTCCCCCGGGGGCGCCCCCCCGACGAAGAACCCGCCGGTCATCCGGCGGGTTCTCGCATGTACGGGGACATGTCGATGGGACGACGTGTCGACAAGGCGGGAAGTCGGGGAACGGGAAACCGGCTCCGTCCGTTCGGCCCCGGACCGGGATGGGACGATGCCCTCTCATGGTGCGCATCGCACGAGCGGGGAGCCCCGGGGACCGGGGGACGGGAGGCGCCGGATGGCCGAGGCCGATGCCGCGGTGGTGGGCTCGGGCCCGAACGGGCTCGCGGCGGCGGTGACGCTCGCCCGGGCCGGGCTGTCCGTCGAGCTGTACGAGATGGGCGACACCGTGGGCGGCGGGCTGCGCGGGGCGCGGCCGTTCGACGCGGAGGTGGTGCACGACGTCTGCGCCGCCGTCCACCCGATGGCCGCGGCCTCCCCGTTCTTCCGCGCGTTCGACCTGGCCGCGCGCGGGGTGGAGCTGATCCGCCCCGAGGTGTCCTACGCGCATCCGCTGCCGGGCGGCACCGCCGCGCTGGCCTGGGCCGACCTGGAGCGGACCTGTGAGGGGCTGGGGGCGGACGGGCCGCGCTGGCGCCGCCTCATGGCCCCGCTGCTCGCGGAGGGCGGGGCGGTGGCCGACCTGGTGCTGTCCGACCTGCGGTCCCCGCCCGCCGACCCGGTCGCCGGGCTGCGGCTGGCCCTGCGGATGCTCCGGCACGGCACCGGTCGCGGACCGTTCGCCACCGAGCCCGCGCGCGCCCTGCTCACGGGCGTCGCGGGGCACGCGATCGGCCCGCTGCCCTCGCTCTCCGGCGCGGCGGTCGCCGTGCTCCTGGGCCACCTGGCGCACACGGCGTCCGGGTGGCCGCTGCCCCGCGGCGGCAGCGTCGCCATCGCGGACGCCCTGGTCGCCGATCTCGTCGCCCACGGGGGTGTCGTCCACACCGGCACCCGGATCCGGGACCTGCGGGAGCTGGGCGGGGCGCGCACGGTCCTGCTCGACGTCGCGCCCCGGGGCCTGCTGGAGATCGCCGGGGACCGGTTGCCCGCGGGGTACGCCCGGGCGCTGCGGCGCTTCCGGTACGCGCCCGGGGCGGCCAAGGTGGACTTCCTGGTGAGCGAGCCGGTTCCCTGGGCGGCGGCCGGGGTCGGGCGGGCCGGAACGGTCCACCTGGGCGGGACCCAGGCGGACATGTTCCGGGCGGAGACGGCGACCGCCCGCGGCCGGCGGGTGGACGACCCGTTCGTGCTGCTGGTCGACCCGGCCGCCACCGACCCGGACCGGGCCCGGCCCAGGCGGCGCCCGGTGTGGGCCTACGCGCACGTGCCCCATGGGGACACGGCGGACCCGGTGGACCTCGTCCGGCGCCGGATCGAGGCCTTCGCCCCGGGCTTCTCCGACACCGTCGTCGCGGCCCGGGGCGTCTCGGCCGCGGCCATGGAGGACTACAACCCCAACTACGTCGGCGGCGACATCGCCGCGGGGGCGATGTCCCTGCGCCAGACCCTGCTGCGGCCGGCCCCGCGGATCGACCCGTACCGGACCCCGCTGCCCGGGGTGTACCTGTGCTCGTCGTCCACACCCCCGGGCCCCGGGGTGCACGGGATGCCGGGCCACCTCGCGGCCCTGTCGGCCCTGCGCCGCGAGCACGGCGTGCGCACCCCGCCCTCGCTGGCACCGTGACCGGAGGCGGCCGGAGGGGCGGGGAACCGGGTCGGGGGCCGCGGCATCGAAGCGGGCGTCGGTCCCCCTCATCCCCCTCGTCGTCCTCGTCCTTGGAAGTGAGTGTTCCTTGAGCCACCCCCACGGCCGCCCCGCGGCGTCCCCCTACCGCGCGCGGGTCACCGTGGCTCCGCTGGCGCGCGCGTTCGGTTTCCTGATCCCCGTGCCGCTGGTGCTGGTGTCGCTGCTCTTCTACCTCGTCTTCGAGCCCGGGCCCGCGACCCTCTACGTGCTCCTGGTCTTCGGGATCGGACTGCTGGCGGCCCTGTGGGTGTCGCACATGGCCTCGGTCCGGATCCGGGTGCGCGACGGGGTGCTGACCCTGTCGAAGATGTCGTTCCTCCAGGTGCTGTGGCTGTTCGGCGGCGACGACGCGCCCGAGAGCGAGCACGCGCGGCTGCCCGTCGCGGAGATCTCCTACGCGGGCGGGGCCCGGTTCCGGGTGCGCGACTTCGCGCTGCGCACCGACGGGAACTTCACCAAGCGCCGTCCCGGCCAGGGCATGGAGTTCGTGACCCGGGACGGCCGCTACCTCATCGCCCGGGTCAAGGACGTGGACGGGCTCAAGCGCGTGCTGACGGCGCACGGCCTGCACCCGGCGGCCCTTCACGTGCCCTTCCCCGGCGGGGTGGGCAGCCCGGAGACGATGCGCGAGCAGCGGGCGCACCACCCCGGCCCGGCGGCTCCCCCGCACCACGGTCGCTGAACACCCGGGTCACCGGGTCACCGGGTCGACGGGTCGCCAGGTCGACAAGGGGACTTGTGTCCTCAGCGACCCGTCGACCGTTCCGTCTGCTCCGTCCGCAGGGCCCGCACCAGCCAGGAACCGGACTCGGCGGCCTCCGCGGCCCGGGCCCGCAGGGCCTGCCGGACCGCGGACAGGCCGGGGTCGCCGGTGCCGGACGGTACCGGCGGGCCCGCGGCCCCCTCGGTGCGGGCGAGCAGGTCGGCGTACGGGTCGGTGTCGTGGGCCCGGGCGCCCATGCGCTCCAGGTCCCGGTGGACCCGGAGCGCCTCGCGCACCGGGCGCAGCCCGCCCTGGATGCGCTGCACCGTCCGCTCGTCCTTCTTGCGGGCGTGCGCCACCACGTCGGCCCGGGAGCGCATCACCCGGCGCATCTCCGCCGACTCCACGGACCCCACCTCCCGGGCCAGGGCGGAGGTCCGGCGCATCCGGTCGGCCAGGATCCACTCCCATTCGCGCAGCGCGCCCAGCGTCTCGGCCGGGTCGTAGTGCGGGGCCAGCGCCCGCCCGGCCTCCTCCACGTCGGCGATGACCTTGCGGATCCGCTCCAGCCGCCGCTTCTCCTCACCGGCCAGTTCGTCGGCCGCGACGTACCGGTCGCGCGGGACCGCGGCGCGCACCGGTGCGCCGCCGAACAGGACGAAGAGCACCAGGAGCAGGATGTGGAGGAGCCCGGTGGACGCGGTCACCGAGCCGAACTGCCCGGCCATCCCCGCCGCCCACACCGACCACGGAAAGAGGTAGCCCACGCCGAGGACGCCGGCGCCGCGCAGGGAGGTGCCGAGGCTCTCGTCGGGCATCGGGCGGGCGACGTACAGGAACGCGCCCACCACCGCGGCGGACCACGCCGCCACGCCGCCCACGTTCTGCTCCAGCAGTCCCGCCGCCGTGATGATCCCCGCGCAGAGCGGGACCCCCACCAGGAGGCGTTCGAGGTAGGGGTGGCGCACGGCCGGCCCGGTGCCCGGGGCGGCGGGCGCCAGCCGGTCCGGGTTCTTCCGGACGATCTCCAGCACCCGTGCGGGCAGCAGCGGGTCGAACGCGACGGGGGCGGGCGCGGGGGCTTTGCGGCGGGACAAGGGCACCACTCGTTTCTCAGGGGGCACCGATAGGACGCGCGAGTCCACCCCCCGGTTTCCCCCGTACACCCGCGCGCCGCCCGCCCGGCCGCCCCTCCGCCCACCCCCGTCCATCCGGCCGAAAGCGAGGTGACGGGACGACCCGGGCACGGTAGAACGGCACGGAGACCGTCGCACGACCCCGAGGAGTCCGCACCTTGACCGACAACCCGTTCTTCGCACCCAGTGGTCTGCCCTACGGGCTCCCCGACTTCGCGAACATCCGCGAGGAGCACTTCGTCCCCGCCTTCGAACGCGGCATGGCCGAGCAGCTCGCCGAGATCGAGGCCATCAAGAACGACCCGGCCCCCGCCACCTTCGAGAACACCCTCGTCGCCCTGGAGCGCTCCGGTTCGGTCCTGCGCCGGGTCTCCAACGTCTTCTTCACCTTCGCCTCCTCCGACGCCACCGACCGCGTCAAGGAGATCGAGACGGAGATGATGCCCCGGCTCAGCGCCCACGCCGACGCCATCACCCTCGACCGCGCCCTGTGGGAGCGGATCGAGCAGGTGAGCGCCGACGCCCCCGAGGACGAGGCGCTGCTGGACCGCTACCGCACCGACTTCGTCAAGGCCGGCGCCCGGCTGGACGGCGACGCCCAGGACCGGCTGCGCGAGATCAACGAGGAGCTGGCCCGGCTGTCCACCTCGTTCGGCCAGAACGGGGTGGCCGCCGCCACCGAGTCCGCGCTGGTCGTGGCCGACGCCGCCGAACTCGACGGCCTGGACGGGGACCGCGTCGCCGCGGCCGCCCGCGAGGACGGCACCTACGTGCTGCCGCTGCTCAACACCACCGTCCACCCCGCACTGGCCCGCCTCACCGACCGGTCCGTGCGCGAGCGCCTCTACCGGCTCAGCGTCGAGCGCGCGCCGCAGAACGCCGGGATCGCCGCCCGCATGGCGGTCCTGCGCGCCGAGCGCGCCGCCCTGCTCGGCCACCCCGACCACGCCTCGCACAAGGTCGCCGACCAGACCTCCAAGACCCCCGAGGCGGTCGAGGAGCGGCTGGGCGCCATGGTCGAGCCCGCGGTGCGCAACGTCCTGCGCCAGACCGAGGAGCTCGCCGAGCTGGCCGGGCACCCCATCGAACCGTGGGACTGGCCGTTCTACGCCGAGCAGCTGCGCCGCGGCCGCTACGAGGTGGACGAGGCGGCGCTGCGCCCCTACTTCGAGCTGGACCGGGTCTTCACCGACGGCGTCTTCCACGCCGCCACCGGCCTGTACGGCATCACCTTCGCCGAGCGCGCCGACCTGTCCGGCTACCACCCGGACGTGCGCGTGTGGGAGGTGTCCGACGCCGACGGCTCCGGCCTTGGCCTGTTCCTGCTCGACCCCTACGCCCGGCCCACCAAGCAGGGCGGTGCGTGGATGCACAACCTGGTGGAGCAGTCCGAGCTGCTGGGCCAGAGGCCGGTGGTGGTCAACAACCTCAACATCACCAAGCCGGAGGCGGGCCCGACCCTGCTCACCCCGGACGAGGTCAACACCGCCTTCCACGAGTTCGGGCACGCCCTGCACGGCCTGTTGTCGGCGGTGCGCTACCCGCGCCTGGAGGGCACCTCGGTGCCGCGCGACTTCGTCGAGTACCCCTCCCAGGTGAACGAGATGTGGGCCAACCACCCGCAGGTCCTGGCCAACTACGCCCGCCACCACGAGACCGGCGAGCCGGTGCCCGCCGAGCTCATCGAGAAGCTGTCCGCGGCCGAGCGCTACGACCAGGGCTTCGCGACGGTCGAGTACCTGGCGACGGCGCTGCTGGACTGGTCCTGGCACCGGATCGCCCCCGGGCAGGACCCGGACCCGCAGACCTTCGAGGCGCAGGCGCTGGAGCGCTGGGGCCTGGCCCTGGACCTGGTACGCCCCCGCTACCGGACCGCGTACCTCCAGCACTGCTTCGCGGGCGACTACCACGCGGGCTACTACTCCTACGTGTGGAGCGAGGTCCTGGACGCCGACAGCGTGGAGTGGTTCACCGAGAACGGCGGCCTCACCCGGGAGAACGGCGACCGCTTCCGCAAGTACGTGCTGTCGGTGGGCGGCAGCGTCGACCCGATGGAGGCCACCGCGGAGTTCCTGGGCCGCGAGCCGCGCCTGGAGCCGCTGCTGCGCCGCCGCGGCCTGGTCTAGTTCCGGCGTTCCAGCCGGGGTTCCCGCGTTCCTGCGCCGGTCCCCCTCCGGAAGGCCGGCCGGGGGCGGCCACGGGCTGCTCCAGCGGCCGGTCCGACGGCCTGGTCTAACCGCGGTCGTCCCCGGCCGGTCCCCTCTCCGGGGGGCCGGCCAGGGGCAGCCGGAGGGTGAACGCCGTGCCCTCCCCGACCCTGCTGCCCACCGCCACCGTCCCGCCGTGCAGCTCCACCAGCCCGCGCACGATGGCCAGCCCCAGCCCGCTGCCGCCGGTGCGCCGGTTGCGGGACTTGTCCGCCCGCCAGAACCGGTCGAAGACGTGCGGCAGGTCCTCCTCGGCGATGCCGACCCCGGTGTCGGTCACCCGGAGCACCGCCTCCGAGCCCGCCCGGTGCGCCCGCACGGTGACGGTCCCGCCCTCCGGGGTGTGCCGCAGCGCGTTCCCCACCAGGTTGCCCAGCACCTGGAGCAGCCGGGTGCGGTCGGCCACCAGGGTCACGTCGCGGGTCTCGGCGACCAGCCGCACCCCGGCCTCCTCCGCGCGCAGCCCGTGGCCCGCCACCACCTGCTCGACCAGCGGTCCCACCTCCAGCGGCTCCGGGGACAGCCGCAGCCGCCCGGCGTCGGCCAGGGCGAGGTCCTGGAGGTCGTCGATGACCGCCTGGAGCAGCAGGGTCTCCCCCAGCAGCATCCCCATGCGGTCCGGCTCGGGTTCGACCACCCCGTCCTGGACGGCCTCCAGCCAGCCGCGCAGGTTGCTCAGCGGGGTGCGCAGCTCGTGCGACACGTCGCTGACCATCGCCTTGCGCTGTGCCTCGGCCCGCTCCAGGTGTTCGGACATCTCGTTGAACGCCTCCGCCAGGCGGCCGATCTCCCCGGAGTCGCGGACCTCCACCCGGGCGACGGGGCCGCCGCCCTCGCGCATCCGGTTCACGGCGTCGGTGAGCGCGTGGACGGGGCGCAGCAGCCGGGTGGCCAGGGTCGTGCTCACCACCACGGTCAGCACCAGGACCAGCAGCACCACTCCGCCCACGCGCAGCGCGCCCTCGCGGGACAGCGACAGCTCGGTCCCCGACCCCTCCGCGGGGTCGTCGATGAACAGCAGCGCGGCCGGGGCCACGTACGGGTCGAGCTGGGCGCGGCGGGCGGCGTCCATGCAGGACGCGGTCTCCGGCGGCACCTGGACCCGCGCCCACGCCGGGTTCTCGGCGTCGGAGGGGGCGGGGGTGGGAGCGGGGACGTCCGGGCCGGCGTCCCCGTTCCAGGGGGCCTGCGGCTCCTCCAGGCCCCCGTCGCCCGACTCCCCGGGACCCGTGTCCTCGGGGGGCCGCACCCCGGTGAACGGATCGTCCGGCTCGGGTACGCCGCCCTCCGCCTCCTCGGGCAGGCCGGGGTCCGGAGCGTCACCCGGGGGCGGGTCCTCGGGGTTCTCGGGGGCGGCCGGGGCCCGCGCCTCATCCGCGGCCCCGTTCATCGCGGCGTACTCTTCCCGGAGTTCCTCCAGCCGGGGGTCCATGATCGCAAGGCCCCCCGTGCGGCCGTCCATCGCGTACGTGAAACGCGTCCCGGAACCGGTCCCGCAGTCGGAGATCCGGGCGTTCAGGTCGGCCAGTGCCTCCTCCTCGCCCCCGACCGGCTCCGCCAGGGCGTAGAGGCCGCAGTCGGCCCACATGTACATGTCCGCCTGCTCCGTCCGGACCGTGGGGCGCCCGGTCGGCCCGGACACCACCTCCGCCGGAACGCCGTACATCGCTCGCAGGCATTCCGCCCCCCGCTCCGCGTCGGCGCGCACCAGCGCCCGCTCGTGGTCGGTCAGGGCGAAGGGCCCCACCGCCCGCGGGTCGATGCGGTCGTCGCTCCCGGCGGCCAGGGTCACGTCCACCGCCAGCGCGTCCACCACCGACGACGTCCGGGGCGGCAGCGGCGGCGGGTCCCCGGCCGCCCCCGCGGAAACGGCGGCGGAGTCGGCGATCACGGCCCGGCTCTCGGTGGTGAGGACGATCCGCCGCCCGGTCTCCTCGGCCAGGTCCCGGACGGTCTCCCCCACCCCCTCCCACCCCCGGTGGGTCGCCGCGTAGCCGACGAGGGTGTCGTGGATGTGGGTGTCCACCGCAAGGGTCTCGCCCTGCTGGACGGTGATGGACTCCGACGTCCGCTGCACCGCCAGCCAGGCCGTCGCGGTGATCGAGCAGACCGCCACCAGGACCGACCCCGTCAGCAGCCGGAACAGCAGGCCGTGCCGCAGGGACGCCCGCCGCCCGGTCCCGCGCCGCCCGGTCCCGCCCTGATCGGCTCTGCGCTGATCGGCTCTGCGCCGCCCGGTCCCGCGCCGCCCGGTCCGCTCAGAGGCCACGGTCGGACCCCGCCAGCTTGTAGCCGACCCCGTAGACGGTGACCAGCCGGACCGGCCGCCGCGGCTCGGGCTCGATCTTGCGGCGCAGGTTCTTGACGTGCACGTCGATGGTGCGCTCGGTGATGTAGCCGCTGATCCCGTGGATCTGCTCCAGCAGCTGGGTCCGGCTCAGCACCCGGCCCGGCCGGACGGCCAGCGCCCGCAGCAGCTGGAACTCCACGGGGGTGCACTCCACCGGCTCCCCGTCCACCCGCACCGCGTGCCGGGCCGGGTCCACGCTGATCGGGCCGGCGGTCAGCACCCGCTCCTCGTTCCGGACCGGGGTGCGCGAACGCCGCAGCAGCGTGCGCACCCGCGCCATCAGCTCGCGCGGGCTGTAGGGCTTGGTGACGTAGTCGTCGGCGCCCAGGTCCAGCCCGGTCAGCAGGTCCTCCTCGGTGGAGCGCGCGGTGAGCAGCAGCACCGCCACATCCGACTCGGCGCGCAACACCCGGCACGCCTCCAGCCCGCTCATCACCGGCATCATCACGTCCATGACGATCAGGTCGGGGCGGTCGCGGTGGTGCTCCTCCAGCACGGCGCGCCCGTTGTGGACCACACGGACCGTGTGGCCCTCGTGCTCCAGATAACGCCGGATCAGCTCGGCCTGGTTCACGTCGTCCTCGGCCACCAGGACATGCGCGCACACGTAGAGGGCCTCCGTTCGCCGACCGGGGGCGACGGCCCCCGCCATCGACGATCGTACGGGCGCCGCCCGGCCGCCCGCCGGGGCCGGCCGGGGCGCTCAGTAGTCGCCCCAGGTCGGAACACGGGACGCACACGGCGGCCACACGGGTTCTTCACATTCCTCGTCCACTCTTCATGGCGTCCGGCGAGGAGAGTCCCGCCGGGCCCCTCGACCGGATGGACCCCCATGCGCCGATCCCTGATGCCCCGCGGAACCGCCGGGACGCTGCCCGCCCTGGCCGCGATCGCGGTCCTGGCCGTCTCCACCGCCTGCTCGTCCCCGGACCCCGCGGAGGAATCCTCCGGGTCCGCCGGCCAGGCGGGAGAGGCCGCGGCACCCGAGGGCGCCTACATCGCCACGGCCGTCGGCGCCGAGGTCGAGGTCCGCTCCGAGCCGGACGGCGGCGAGGTGGTGCACACCCTCGCCAGCCCGAACGACTTCGGCGCAGACCGCACCTTCCTCGTCCGGCAGGTCCAGGGCGACTGGCTGGAGGTGCTCCTGCCGGTGCGGCCCAACGGGTCCACCGGCTGGATCGAGGCCGGCGACGTCGAGCTCACCGTCACCGCGTTCCGCGTGGAGATCGACATGTCGGAGTTCTCCTTCACCGTCATCGAAGGCGAGGAGGAACTCCGGACCGGCCAGATCGGCATCGGTACGACCGAGA
Source organism: Nocardiopsis protaetiae (assembly GCF_045446735.1). Taxonomy (NCBI): domain Bacteria; kingdom Bacillati; phylum Actinomycetota; class Actinomycetes; order Streptosporangiales; family Nocardiopsidaceae; genus Nocardiopsis; species Nocardiopsis protaetiae. The sequence goes on along the minus strand of NZ_JBJJBV010000239.1, from coordinate 658 downwards.
CGCCGACGCCGCCCGGTGAGTACTACTTCACCGAGCTGCTCCAGCCCTCGGACCCCGACGGCGACTACGGCGCCTACGCCTTCGGCCTCAGCGGGCACTCCGACACCCTGGAGACCTTCGCGGGCGGGCCCGGACAGCTCGCGGTGCACGGCACCAACGACGAATCGGGCCTGGGCGGCGAGGTCAGCCACGGCTGCATCCGGGTGTCCAACGCCGACATCTCGTGGATGGCCGAGCGGCTGCCGCTGGGCACCCCGGTCGAGATCACCGAATGACCGCTCACCGAGCGGATTCCCGAACACACCACAAGCCCACCGAACACGACAAGAGGACGACCATGCGAGTGAAGCCCAGACTGCTCCTCATCGCCGCCATGGCGGCCGCCTTCTTCGGCGCCGCCCCGGCGCTCGCGTCGGATGACGCGCCCGGCGGCGGCGACGCCCCGGTGGCGGCCCCGTCCGACTCCGCCAAGCCCAACCCGGAGGGCACGCCCGAACCGGACGAAGTCCCCCGCGACGAGAACGGCGACCCGATGCTCCCCACCGAGGAGGAGCTGGCCGAACTGGAGCGCGAACGGGAAGAGGCGGGGTACGCCGACCCGGCCCTGCCCATCCCCGAGAACCCCAACTACACCGGCTGAGCCTTTCCCATCCCGGTC
>NZ_JBJJBV010000238.1:0-10406 GCF_045446735.1 Nocardiopsis protaetiae | reverse complement strand
CCCACGCCCGCCCCTACACCAGCGAGAGCGAGAAGCGGGAGGCGTTCACGGGGTGGTTGCACCACTACAATCACCACCGGTTCCACACCGCGATCAGCGGCCCTCCCGCTTCCCGCGTACCTAACCTCTCAGGTCAATACACCTAGCGCGGCGCGCGCGGGCGGCCCCGGGGGTCAGTGGCCGGGTGTCGCGTCGGGGAGGCCCCGGGCGTGGCTCCGGAGCTGCCCCGCGTGGATGCCGCCCACCCATTCCCAGCCGGGCTCGGCGGCGGCGATGCGCGGGTCGTCGGCGCCGCCGCCCTCGCGCAGGGCCCGCACGTACGCGCGGTCCAGGCCGATGCGTGCGCGCACCCGGTCGCCGGTGCCGACGGACCCGTGGCCGGGGACGACGGCGTCGACGCCGTCCGCCGCGGCCTCCAGCAGCCGCAGTCCGGCGAGGTACTCCTCGACCGGGTCGTTGGCGGCGGTGGCCTCGTCGAGCATCGGGACGAAGACGTCGGAGAGCATGTCGCCGGCGGCCAGGACGCCGTGTTCCTCGATCAGCAGCGCCGCGTGGCCGGGGGAGTGCGCCGGGTGCTCGATGATCCGGACCTCGGGGCCCTCCCAGGGGATCCGCGCGGTTCCGGCGGGCAGGCCGGTGATGAGGCCGAACGGGTCGAGGGGGATGTCGTCGGCGATCTCGGGCGGCAGCCCCTCGGTGACGCGGGCCCTCCAGTCCGGGTCCGAGCGCAGGTCCCGCATGGCGGCCGCGCAGCGGGCCGTGCCGTAACGGGGCGCGTCGCCGAGGTCGGCGTGCCAGAGCACGTGGTCCCAGTCGGGGTGCGTCGAGAAGCCCGCCACCACGGGCAGGCCCAGCTCGCGGAGGTCTCCGGCGAGGCAGGCCATCTCGGCGCCGGTGATCCCGGCGTCGATGAGCAGCACGCCTTGGGCGCCCCGCACGACGACGGTGTTGTTCCGGAGCAGCTCGCTCCGGTGGGTGAACACACCCTCGGTGACCCGGGTCAGCATGGGAATTCCTTACGGCCTTGGACGATGTGTCTCGCCGCCAGCGTAAGCCGGGGGTGCGACGTTCGGCCGATGTTCCGGCCGATCACCGGGTTCCGGGATCGGCGTGCTTCTGGTATCCACATGGATAGTAGAGCTATCCATCGGAGGTCGTCGTGGTCACACTCCCCCAGCCCCGCACCCGGGGCGGTCTCGTCCTCGCCCTCGCCTGGTTCGCGCTCGCGCTCGCCGGGCTGGTCGGCACCTGGGCCTTCAACATCACGTTCATGGCCGACCCCGGCGGGCTCGGCTACCTGGAGGGCTGGTTCGCCAACCCGGCGAGCTCCTCGGCGGCGGTGGACATCATCGTCGTCGCCCTGGCGGCCTGCCTGTTCATGCTGGTGGAGGGCGCCCGCCTGGGCTGGGCCCGCTGGGTCTGGGTGCTCGTGGTGCTCAGCTTCGCCGTCGCGATCGCCTTCACCCTGCCGCTCTTCCTGGGCCTGCGGGAACTCGCGCTGAGCCGCCGACCCGCGGAGGCCCAGAGGGCCCAGAGGGTCTAGAGGCCCGGGCGACGCGGCCAGCGCAGGCGGGCGCCGCCGCGGCCGACGGGGTCGGCGTCGACCGCGCGCAGGTCCGGGACGCGTTCGAGGCCGCGGGTGGCCGGCGAGCGGTGGGCGCCGACCACGAGCGTGTGCGCCCCCGAGGCCAGCCCCGCGCGGATGCCCGCCTCGGCGTCCTCCAGGACCAGGCACCGGTCCGGGGCGACGCCCAGGCGGGCGGCCGCGTCCACGTACCCCGCCGGATCGGGTTTGCCCGCGGGCACGTCCTCGGCGGCGACCAGGACCTCCGGCAGCGGCAGCCCCGCGGCGGCCAGGCGCGCCGCGGCCAGCTCGCGGGAGGCGGAGGTCACCACGGCGGTACGGGTGCCGCGCAGCCGCTCCAGCAGGCGCCGCGCCCCGGGGATCTCGGTGATGCCCTCCGTGTTCGTCGTCTCCTGCCGCTCCAGCTCCTCGGCCACCGCGTCCGGGTCCCGCCCCGGCGGCAGGAAACGGGCCAGGGTGTCCCTGGTCCGGCGCCCGTGCGAGTACGCGAGCAGGTCGGCGAGCACCACGCCGTGGCGGTCGGCGAACCGCGCCCACACGCCCTCGACCACCCGGGTCGAGTCCACCAGGGTGCCGTCCATGTCGAACAGCACGGCGTCGACCTCCAGTGTCGTGCGGTCGATCCGGTCCGTGTCCATCGAGCCTCCTCGCGCTATATTTACTCGGATCACGAGTATATTTCCCGGACGGAAGGACCACCAGCCGTGACCGCAGACCGGATGTCCCGTTCGGCGCGCCTGCGCTGGACCACGGCCTCGGAACTGCTCCGCCTGGTCCACGCCGAACCCGGGATCACCCGCACCGCCGCCTGCGAGCGCCTGTCCCTGGCCAGCGGCGCCGCCACCGAGCTGATCGAGCGGCTGCGCGGCGCCCGCCTGCTGGCCGAGCACCGGGCCGAACGCGGCGGCCGCGGCCGCCCCACCACCGTCCTGGGCGCCCACCCGCGGGGCCCGCTCGCGGCCGTCGTGGACCTGCGCGCCGCGGGGTGGCGGGTCCTGCTGGGCGGCCTCGACGGCGTCCTGACCGAGACCGCCGCGGGCTCCTACGGCGACCGCGAGCCCGCGGGTTTCCTGCCGGAGGTCGCCGGGGCCGTGGCCGCCGCGGTGCGCCGCGAGCCCGGCCGGGTCGGGGCGGTGGTCGCCGCGGTCGCGGGCGCGGTGAGCGGGACCCGGCTGCTGCAGTTCTCCACCCGCGGCTGGCACGAGGCCGACCTGGGCGTCCTGGGCTCGGGTGCGGGCGTCCCGCTGCTGGTGGGCAACGACGCGACGCTCGGCGGCATCGCCGAGGCGCGCGGGGGCGCCGCCCGCGGGGCGCGCGCCGCCCTGCACCTGCTGGTCGCGGTCGGTATCGGGGGAGCGCTGCTGGTCGACGGCCGCCCCGTCACCGGCGCCCGCGGGGCCGGCGGCGAGTACGGTCACCTGCCGCTGGGCGACCCGGACCTGGCCTGCCCCTGCGGGGCCCGCGGCTGCTGGGACCTCATGGTCGACGGCCGCGCCCTGGCCCGCCACCGCGGCGACCCCGCGCCCGCCGACCCGTTCGCCTACGGCCGCGACGTGCTGGACGCGGTCCGCTCCGGCGCGGCGCCGGCCCGCGACCGGCGGGCGGTCGAGCGCACCGCGCGGGCCCTGGGCGCGGGGATCGCGGGGCTGGTCAACCTGCACGACCCCGACGCGGTCACCATCGCGGGGCTGGCCCCCGACCTGCGCGCCGCCGCCCCGGACGCCTTCGCCGACGCCTACCGCGGCGGCCTCATGGCGTTCCACCGCGCCGACCCGCCGCCGGTGGCCGACGCGGCCCGGGGCGCCGACGGCCCGGTCCAGGGGGCCCTGGCCCTGGGCGTCGACGAGATCACCGGCCCGGCCGCCCTCGCCCGCTGGGGTGGGTGAACGGGGGGATTCTCGCCCCCGGTGGTGCTTCCGGCACCGGATCCGACAGGTGTCGGCTAAGCGACAGGTGTTCGTTGGTCGGCGTCCGCGGTGTCGTACCCGGTGGTGTCGCCGGTCTCCGCGGCCTTGCGCCACCGGCCAGGTCTCGGCGGCGCCGTCCTCGGTGGCCTCCGGCCGCTCGACCGGGCGGCCCGTGCCGCACACGGTCACCGGGCGGCCCGTCCGTGCCGGGGCCGACGCCGCCGACGTCCCGATCGCACCGGCGCCGATGACGGCGACCGGTCGCCCCTGTCCGCGCGCGCCCATGCCCCACGCCCCCTTCCCGGCCCCGTCCGAGCACCCCGCGGCCGGGAGTGCGCGCGGGGTGTCGCAGCGTGTATCGGGGGTGGGTATGGGCGGTGCGAACTCTTTCCCACCGCCGGCCCGCTCCTGGCCCGCCCCCGCTCCGCCGGCGTTCCCCTTTTTGTTCGATTCCTGTCCGGAGAGGCCTATTCGGATGCTTATGTTGGTCCGAAACCGCATCCTTCGCTTTTCCGGTTGCGGGCCACTCTGGATTCGGAGAGTATTGGTCCGGTGATCCTCCGTGTCATTGGCGTGGGGGGTGATCTTTTCCGTGAATCGCGTACGAAATGAGAAAGGATGGTGGAATGAGGATTCCGTCCACCGTGCTCGCCCTTGCCCTGGCGGGTGCCCTGCTGTGGGCCGCCCCCGCCCACGCGGCCACCGGCGAGGTCGTCGTCTTCACGACCGAGTTCGAGGACCTGCTGCGCTACCCCGACCCCGCCTCCGGGAGCTGCACCGCACTCCCTCCGGCCGCCCACGTGCTGGTCAACCTCACCGACGCCGAGGTCCGCATGCACGCCGGGCGCGGCTGCCTCGGCCCCGGTGTCGCGGTGGCCCCGGACCGCGGGTGGCACGCTCCGCCCAGCGGCCTGTTCAGTTTCTCGGTCGCCTGACGTATCCGGAGAAAACCGGGCATTGTGTTTCTGATTTCCCCCATCATGCCATGACGCACTTTGTCGGATTTCCCTTTCCGGTTGTGGAACCCCGTTCCCCGGGTTTCGGGCCCTGAGAACCCGTCCCCTTCCTTGACGCCTTTCCCGGAACCGGGCCAACCTGTTGTTCCGTTCGATGGTTCCGTGTGCCCGAACCGGGCCCGGAACGCCGGGGAGCGCGAACGGAAAGGTGTCCTGCCTTCATGCTGCACACCCTCATCGTCGGCCTGGGGAGATCGGGACGGGGGCTGCACGCGCCGTCGCTCGCCAAGGCGCGGGCGGCGGCCCGCGGCCTCTTCGCACCCGGCCCGGTGCTGGGCCACGACCCCCACCGCGCGGGGGCCGAGGGGGTGACGGCGGTGGACTCCCTGGAGGAGGCCGCCCGCCGCCGCCCGCCCCGGAGCACCGTGGTCCACCTCTGCACCCCGCCGCACCTGCGGGCCGAACCGCTGGAGCGGCTCGCCCGCCTGGGCTACCGCATGGTCGTCGTCGAGAAGCCGCTGGCCCTGGACCTGGCCGAACTGGCCGCGATCGCCAGGCTGCGCCGCCGCTGGGGCCTGCGCCTGACCGTCGCCACTCCGTGGACGGCCAGCACGCTGAGCGCCCGGCTGCTCGCGGCCCACCGCTCCGCGGCGTTCGGGCGGCTGCGGACCCTCACGGTGCTCCAGCACAAACCGCGGTTCACCCGGACCCTGGAATCCGCCGGGCACCCCACCGCCTTCGACGTCGAGGTCCCCCACGCCCTGGCCGTGGCGGTCGCGCTGGCCGGGGACGCCGAGGTGGCCGCCGCCGAGCTCGACGACATGGCCGTGGACGGCCTCGTGCTACCCGGGCTGGGCGCCGCCCGCCTGGACCTGGTGCACCACACCGGGGTGCTCACCCGCATCGAATCGGACCTGACCGCGCCGCTGCGCGAACGCCGGATCGTGCTGGAGTTCGACGGGGCCGTCCTCACCGGGCACTACCCGTGCAGCGAGGCCGACCACACCGCGCAGCTCACCGTGGCCGCCCGCGGCCGCGGGCCCACCCGGTCGGTGTTCACCGACGACGCCCTCACCGCGTTCTGGCGCCGCTGCTACGCCCGCTACGCGCGGCCCTGCCACGACCTGGGCGACCTGCCCGTGCACGTGGAGGCCGTCCGGCTGCTGGCCGAGGCCAAGGGGCTGTGCGCGGGGCGGGCACGGGACCCGGAGGCGGGACATCCGGAACAGGGGGTGGGGAGTGTCGTCGGTGCCTGAGCGTGCGGTGTCGTCGGAGCCGGAGTGGGCGGCGCCGCCGGTGCCCGAGTGGGCGGTGCCATTGGAGCCGGAGCGGGGGGTGCCTTCGGGGCCTGAGTGTGCGGTGTCGCCGGACCCCGGGGGGATGGCGGCGCCGGTGCCCGAACCGCCGCGCCTCGCGGGGATCGGGGACGAGGCCGCTCCCGGCCTGGACGGCCAGCTGGCCGCCCTGGGCGCGCTCGGCTGGGAGCTGCTGGAGGTGCGCACCCTGGACGGGGTGCCGATCGCGGCCGTGCCCGAGGACGGGGTGGCCGCGGCGGCCGAACGCATCCGGGGCGCCGGGGCGCGGGTGGTCGCCGTCGCCGCCAAGATCGGCGACTGGTCCCGCCCCGCCACCGGCGACTTCGCCCTCGACCTGGCCGAACTCGACGCGCTGGCCCGGCGCTGCGCGGCCCTGGGCACCCGCACCGTGCGCATCATGTCCTATCCCTCCGGCGGCCTGCCCGAACCGGAGTGGGGCCGCACCGCCCGGGCCCGGGTGCGCGAACTCGCCCACCGGGCCGAGGACGCCGGGCTGCTCCTGGTGCACGAGAACTGCGCCGGCTGGGCGGGCGAGGACGCCGAACGCGCCCTGGACCTGCTCGCCCACGCCGACAGCCCGGCGCTGCGCCTGCTGTTCGACACCGGCAACGGGGTCGCCCACGGCTACGACGCCCCCGTGATGCTGCGCGACCTCGCCCCCCACGTGGCCCACGTCCACATCAAGGACGCGGTCCGCACCCCCGGCGGCGACACCGCCTACGTCCCGCCCGGGGAGGGCGCGGCCGGGGTCGAGGAGTGCCTGCGGATCCTGGCCGGGCACGGGTACCGCGGCGCCCTGTCCATCGAACCCCACCTGCACCTGCGCCCCCACCTGCTCGCACACGGCGCCGACCCCGGGCGGGGGGACCCGGCCGCGTTCGTGGAGTACGGGCGGCGGCTGGAGGGCCTGGTGCGCCGGGCCTGGAACACGGAAGGAGTCCGATGACCCTCACCGAGGAGGACCTCGCCCTGCTGCTGCGGCTGCTGGAGACGCCCACCGCCGGGCCCCTGGAGACCGGCGACGGCGGCCCGCACCCCCGGCTGTGGCAGGCCCAGGAGGAGTACGCCCGGGCCGCGGCGCCGCTCGGCCTGCGCACCGTGCACCACGGCCCGGCCGAGCCCGCCGACCTGGAGCTGCCCGGGGTGCCCGCCGCGGTGCGCGCGGCCGCCGCCGACCCCGGGTTCCTGGAGTGCCAGCCCAGCCTGGTGCTGCGACTGGGGCCCGACACCGTGCCGCGCGAGCGCACCGTCATGTTCAACGTGCACCTGGACACCGTCGCGGGCGGGCCGCCGGTCTCCCGCGAAGGGGACCTCGTCCGGGGCCGGGGCGCCATCGACGCCAAGGGACCGGCGGTGGCGCTGCTGGCCGGGGTGCGCGCCGCCTTGGCGCGCTCGCCCCGCCTGGGGCGCGACACGGCGGTGGTCGTCCAGGCCGTGGCGGGCGAGGAGGGCGGCGCCATGGGGGTGCTGGGCACCCGGCCGCTGATCGCCCGCGGCCACACCGGCCGCCTCAACGTGTTCTGCGAGCCCACCTCCGGGCGGTTCCTCACCCGCTCCACCGCGTCCATGACCGCCCGGGTGTCGGTGCGCGGCGAGGACGCCATCGACGACCGGCCCCACACCGGGCACAACGCCTCGGTCCTGCTGGGGTTCCTCGCCCACCGGATGGGGCGGGCCCTGGACGGGCACGCCCGCACCGGGGCGGTGTGCGTGGCGGGGCTGCACACCGGGACCCTGCACAACCGGGTGTACGGCAGCGGAGACCTGCTATTCAACCTTGCCTACTCCGACGCCCGGGCGGGCCGGACCCTGGAGCGGGCGGTGTCCGGCGCGTTCGACACCGCGCTGGAGGAGTTCGGCGCCTCCTTCGCCGACACCGCCCTGTTCGCCCGCACCGCCGCCGACGCCCGCCGCCTCACCCACCTGGACTGGCCGAAAAGGGGGCTGCCGGTCCTGGACGACCGCGACACGTGGGGCCACGACCTGCTGACCCGGGCCGGGGTCCCGCGGTGGCCCGCCGACGAGCCCGCCTTCACCTGCGACGCCATCTGGATGGCCGGGGTCCCGGATGCCTGCACGGTCGTGCTGGGCCCGGGCGACCTGGCCGCCGACGGTGCGCACACCGACGACGAACACGCCCGCCTGTCCGACCTCGACGGGTTCGCCGCCACGGTGGCCCGCCTGCTGACCGCCTTCACCGACGCAACGAACGGGGATCAGTGACCACCCTCTCTCCCGAACCGCCCGGATCCGCCCCGGCGCGGACCACCGCCGACCACGACTCCCTGCTGGCCTTCCTCACCGCGGTCTTCGCCGACCGGGGCCTGCCCCCGCGGCGGGCCGCCGCCTCCGCGCGCGCCCTGCTCCACGGCGACCTCACCGGGATGGACTCCCACGGCACCGCCAACCTGACCCGCCTCTACCTGCCCCTGCTCGACGGCGGCCGGGCCGACCCCCGCGCCGAGCCCCGGGTGGTCACCGACCTGGGGGCGGCCGTGCTGCTCGACGCCCGCCGCGCCCTGGGGCTGTGGGCGGCCGCCGAGGCGATGGACCTGGCCGCCGACCGGGCCGCGCGCCACGGGATCGGGATGGTGGCGGTCCGCGGCGCCACCCACCTGGGCTGCGCCGGGTTCCACGCGCTGCGGGCGGCCGAACGCGGCATGGTCGGCCTGGTCGCGAGCAACTGCGGCGGGCAGCGTATCACCCGGCCGCCGGGCGGCGCCGCGGCCCTGCTGGGCACCAACCCGCTCAGCGCCGCCGCCCCGGCCGGCGACCACCCGCCCTTCGTATTGGACATGAGCACCACGGCCGCGCCCACCGGGCGCATCCGCCAGGCCGCCCGCGAGGGGCGGCCGGTGCCCGAGGGACTGCTGTGCGACGACCGCGGCGCCCCGGTCACGGACCCGGCCGCGTTCGACGCGGGGCGGGCGCACCTGATGTGGCTCGGCGGAGACGTCGGCCGCTACAAGGGCTTCGGCCTGGGGCTGCTGGTGGAGGTGCTGTCCGCCGTGGTCTCCGGCGCCGGACGCGGCCCCGCCCCGCAGGCCCTGGCCGGGGACGGCTCCCCGGCCGGGACCGACGACGACATCGGGTACCTGCTGCTGGCCCTGGCCCCCGACGCGCTGCGCGCCGGGGCGCGCGAGGACGCCGAGGAGCTGTTCGGGACGGTGCTGGGCTGCCCGCCCACCGACCCGGCCGACCCGGTCCGCTACCCCGGCTGGCACGAACACCACCGCGCCCGCGAACGCCGCCGCCACGGCGTCCCTTTGCCCGCCGCCCTGTACGCCGAACTCGCACGAGTCGCCGAGCAGACCGGACTGCCCGCCCCCGCGATCCGTGGGGAGGCCTGATGCGGGTGTCGTGTGCGGGGCTGCTGGTGTGCGGCGAAGGCGTGCGGGTCGCGGAGCGGGCGGGGTCGGCCGCTGCCGAGAGTCTTGGAGAGGTCTGATGCCGATGTTGCGTGTGGGGCTGGCGATATGCGCTGGGCCGGTCGCTCCCCGGGTCTGTGGGGGAGGGCCGGTGCCGGTGTTGCGCCTGGGCGCGGTGGTGTGCGGCGAAGGCGTGCGGCCGGCGGAGCGGGCCGGGGCGGAGAAAGTGGAGGCGGGGCGATGAGGGCGTTGCGTGTGGGAGTGGTGGGCCTGGGGGTGATCTCCCGGTTCCACATCGAGGCGCTGTCGGCCTCCCCGGACTGGGACCTGGTGGCGGTGTGCGACCTGGCACCGGAGCGGGTGGCGTCGCCGCCGCCCGGGGCGGCCGGGTACACCGACCACGTTCGAATGCTGGAGCGCGAGCGGCCGGACGCGGTCGTGGTGACCGCGCCCAACGACGCGCACGCGCGGATCTGCGCGGACGCGATCGCCGCCGGGGCCGCGGTGTGCGCGGAGAAGCCGCTGGCCCTGGACCCCGCGGAAGGCGAGGCGCTGGCCGCCCTGGCCCGGGAACGCGGGGTGGTGCTGTTCACGGCCTTCCACCGCAGGTACAACTCCGAGTTCGCGGCGCTGCGGGAGCGGGTCGCCGGGCGCACGGTGACGGAGGTGACCGTGCGCTACCTGGAGCGGATCGAGGAGCACGCGGGCGACGACACCTGGTACCTGGACCCGGCCCGGTGCGGCGGCGGGTGCGTGGCCGACAACGGGCCCAACGCCTTCGACCTGGTGGAGAGCCTGCTGGGCCGGGCCGAGGTGACCTCGGCCCGGGTGGAGCACGACCCGGCCGGGGTGGACCGCCGGGCCGACATCTCCCTGGCGGCCGGGGCCGCCCGGGCGCGGGTGCTGCTGGACTGGTCCCACCCGGGGGAGTGCAAGGACGTGCGGGTGCGCACCGGCGACGGGCGGGTGTGGACGGCCGACCTGCTGGCCGGGCGCCCCGCCTTCAAGGAGTCGCTGTGGCACGAGTACGAGGGCGTCGCGGCCGACTTCGCCGCCCGGGTGCGCGCCGGGCGGGTCGGGGAGGAGACGGGGGTGTCGGCGCTGCGCCTGGTCGCCGAGGCCTACCGCGCGGCGGCGCGGGGGGTGGCCCGGTGAACCCGCACGAGGACGGGGCCAAACGCCCGGTGACCGCCGCCGTGGTCAAGGTGCTGGTGCACCGCAGGACCGACCGGGGCATGCGGCTGGAGCCGTTCGCGAGCCGCTGCGTGCGCGCG